>NZ_JAZHYN010000030.1:0-41446 GCF_036576025.1 Methylocystis borbori
GCGGCCGCCGCGGCGGATGGCGGCGCAGGACGACGAGCGTCGCCGGCCCGCCGTCCCATTCGACGCTCTGCAAATGCGCATCGAGGTCGAGCGCGCCGCCGTCTCCCGCCGCCGAAACGAGGGCGGCGCCGTCTTCGGCTCCAATTTGGCCCGGCGTCCGGCCGAAGAACATGCGCGCGAAACCGCCATCGGCGTCGAAGGCGGCGCGATCCGCGTAGCCGAGATCGTCGAGCAAGGCGCGATTGACGTAAAGCGTCTCCTTGCCGCGCGCCACCAGCACGCCGACAGGCAGATGATCGAGCGTCGCCAGCAGCGCCTGCGACGAATAGAGCGGCGCGGCCGGCGCCGCCTCCTCCCGAGCGGGCTCCGCCTCGGCGCCGACGGGCCCCCCTTCGCGCAGCGTCCGGGCGATCTCGTCGAAAGCTGACAGCTCAATCGAACTTAACGCCGTCTCGCCTTCTGACTCCCCGCGCGCGGCGGGGGGCGGCGGCCGCAGCACCACGATATTGTCGGCGATGCGGTTCTCCCCCGTCTCCTCGGGCGCCGGGGACGGCTTTCTCGCTTCGGTCGGCGCCCCGCTCTCCCGCGCGACGGCGCGATCGAGATGCAGCACGCCATAGCCCTGAAACCCCGTGAAATGGCGCGCGGCGTCGAGCATGGGCAGCGCGCCGAGCGTCGCCGGCACGCGCCCCGCGCCGCCTTCGAGCGGCCATCCGACTTCGAGTCCGCTCCAGGAGCGCCGCGACGCCGCGGCGAGCGCCAGGGCCGGGCCGAGCGACAATGTCTGCGCGACCTCCTCGACCGACCGGCCGAGAATGTCGGCGCCCGAATCGCCGACCACATCGGCAAGCATATAGGTCACGTCGACAAAGCGCCCCTGCGCATCGGTCTTCCAGAGGAAACGCGGCGCGCGCGCGCCGTGGCGCGCGGCGAGACGCGCGCGCAGGGCGAGAGTGGCCTCGGAGGCGGACTCCTCGGGCGCCCGCGCTGCGACGACCGGCGCCTCCGCGCGCGATTGCGGCCGCACGCCGAGCGCCGCCAGGATGAAACAGGCGTCGCCGTGGTCGTCCCCAAGGCTGCGGCAGAGAAAAGTAACGGTCTGCGGGCGCTCCAAGATGGGAAAGCTCAGCCGTTCGAGGCGAAGGGCCGCGCCCTGGCGCACCGATTCGACGAGTTCGGCGAGACGTTTGGCGCCGGGGTCCGCGCCGCGAAAGAGCTGGTCGGCGAGCGTCGCCGCATCCTCGCCGAAAACGGCGCGGGCGGCGTCGTTGAGATAGACGATCGCGAGCGGATCGCCGCGCGTCGCCAGGATCGGCGCGCCGGAGGCGTCAAGCGCGGCGAAGGCCGGATCCGCCGCGATGCGAGCGGCCGCGCGCGCGCCTTCTTCGAGGTCAAGCTGCGAACCGGCCATATGCCCTACCGCCCGAGGGAGGTTTCATGTGCCGGAGCGCGCATTCTGGCGTCGCCGTCGGCTTGACGCGTCGGAATGAACCAAATTAGTCGCGGCGCCGCGTCCGGTCTATGGCCGTCGCAAGGCTTTCATTTTTTTTTGCAAGGTCGAAGCGGCGGCCGTTTAATGTAAAACGCCGCTCGACGCTATTGCAATGCACAAATATGTTGCATTGCAGCAAAATATAGCGCAAGGTGGCCCTGCTCGCTGGATCGCCATCCGGGCAGGGCGCGACGCGAGCGGGCTCGATATTCGAGCGTCGCGGCGCTTTCATTTTTTCGGCACGGAGGTGCGCCATGGTTGAACCGATCTATCAGATCCCTAATGAAGTCCGTGATTTCGCCGAAAAGAGCGTGGAGCAGGCGCGTAAAGCTTTCGAAGGATTCACCGGCGCGGCGCAGAAGGCTTTGGACACGCCGAGCGAGATTCCCTTCCCCCTGACCGGCGCGCGGGACGTGAGCGCGAAGGCGCTTTCCTTCGCCGAGGCCAATGTCAACGCCGCCTTCGATCTCGCGCAGAGACTCGTCCACGCCAAGGATCCGCAGGAAGTCTTCAAGCTTCAGTCGGAATATGTGCAAAAGCAGATTCAGGCGATTCAGGAGCAAGCCAAGGAGCTTGGCGCGGTCTTTCAGCGCACGACGACGAAATCCTGACCGGGAGAGACGCGATGGCTACCCCAACGAACGCTTCGCCCAAATCGAAACCCGCCCCGGCCGAGACGCCCGCCGTCGCCGAGACCTTAACCGAAACGGCGCCCGCGCCGGTCATCCCCCCCGCCGCGGCGCCGGCTACAGCCTCTCCCGCGGCTCCGGCGGCGCCCCCTGTCGCCGCGCCCACCACGGCGCTTACGACCGTGGCGTCGCAAATCGTCGCGCCTGACGCGGCGGGCGAGACCTTCGACCCCGCCCTCTGGCAGAAGAAATCCTTCGACCTTTGGACGGAGAACCTGACCGCCTTCTTCGATTTCGCCGAGCGCCTCGCCAAGGCGAAGACCCTCGAGGAAGTGACGGACCTGCATGCGCGCTTCGTGACCGAGCGCCTCGAGAGCGTCACGCGTCAGTCGACGGAGCTGCTGACGCTCGCGCAACGTCTGGCGAGCCTTCCCGTCGCGCCGCTCTGCGGCGCGCGCGCGGCGTAATTTACGAAAGCGATCCTGCGACGCTCTTTTTTAGAGCGTCGCGGCGATCAGAGCGCGCAGCGCGGGCGTCGCCTCCGGCATGACGCCGGTCCAGTCGCGGAAGGCCGGCCGGGCCTGATGCAACAGCATCCCTAAACCATCGACGGTCGTGGCGCCGAGTTCGCGCGCGGCGGCGAGCAGAGGCGTCTCCAGCGGCGCATAGACGATGTCGGCGACAAGCGCCGATTCGGGGAGCTTTTCCAGCGAAAGATCGAGCGGCGGCTGGCCGACCATCCCCTGGCTCGTCGTATTGACGAGAAGGCCGGCGCCGGCGAGCGCCGCATGGCGCTCCTCCCAGGGACCCGCTTGGATGAGCGGCCCGAAATCTTCGGCGAGTTTTCGCGCGCGTTCCGGCGTGCGGTTGAACAGGCGTATCTCGCGCGCGCCCGCTTCCAAAAGTCCGTGAACGATGGCGCGCGCGCCGCCGCCCGCGCCGATGACGACGCAAGGGCCTGCCTCCGCGCGCCAGCCTGGCGCCGCCTCCTCGAGCGACGCGATGAAGCCGAAGCCGTCGTAATTGCGGCCGATCAGCTCCCCGTCCTTCCCGACGATGACGCAATTGACGGCGCCGATGCGCGTCGCCGCCGCCTCGACGCGATCGAGGAAAGGCAGCGCCGCCTCCTTATGCGGAATGGTGAGATTGCAGCCGGCGAAGCCAAGCGCCGGCAGCGCGCGCAGCGCGGCTTCTAACCGGCCCGGTTCGACGGCCAGCGGGACATAGGCGCCGTTGAGCCCATATTGCGCGAACCAGTGATTGTGGATTTTCGGCGAGCGCGAATGCGCGATCGGCCAGCCCATGACGCCGGCGAGAATGAAGCGATGGCGATTAGGCAATTCTCCGACTCCGGGAGCTGCGAGGGCGCGGCGAGGCTACGCGCCCATCTGCGCCCGCACAAGACGCGGAAGATTTAGGCATCCGGCGCCAGGACGAATCCGGCGCCGCGAAATTGGACGAGCGCCGCTTCGTCCGCCGGCTCCTCGCGCACAATCTCGACGCGGGCAAGGCGCGGCCCCCGGCGCGCCGCATCGATAAGCGCGTCGAGCGCCGCGCGCGATCCGACGGCGACCGCCTCGACGGAGCCGTCGCGCCGGTTGCGTGTCCAGCCGGCGAGTTCAAGCGCCAGGGCTTCGCGAATCAAGAAGGCGCGATAGCCCACGCCCTGCACGCGGCCTTCGATAATGAGGCGGACGATCTGTCGCTCGCTCATTCACGCCGCCATATTGTCGATGAGCCGCGTCGCGCCGAGCCGCGCGGCGGCGAGCAGGCGCATGGGCCCCTCCTCGCGGCGCGCGATGGGCGCGAGCGTCTCGGCGTGGCGCGCCTCGAAATAGTCGACGTCGAAGCCCGCGGCGGCGAGCGCCGCGCGCCCCTCGTCCATCACCTTGCCGATATCATCCCCCGCGAGAATGCGCCGCGCCGCTTCGCTCAGCGCGACATGGAGCTGCGGGGCGCGGGCGCGCTCGTCCTGCGAAAGATAGACATTGCGCGACGACATGGCGAGGCCGTCCGCTTCCCGCAAGGTCGGCGCGCCGACGATTTTTGTCCCGATGTCGAGATCGCGCGCGAGACGCCTGATGACCAAAAGTTGCTGGTAGTCCTTCTCGCCGAAGACAGCGACATCCGCCTGCGCCTGATTGAGGAGTTTCGTCACCACCGTCGCGACGCCGTCAAAATGCGACGGTCGAAAGCGGTCGTCGAGACCGGCCGTGGCGGGGCCTTGCTGCGTCACCGTGGTGGCGAAGCCCGGCGGATAGATTTCTTCGACCGAAGGCGCGAAGGCGAGATCGGCGGCGACGCCGGCAAGGCTGCCCAGATCGGCGGCGAGCGTGCGCGGATAGCGGGCGAAATCCTCGCTCGGGCCAAACTGCTTGGGATTGACGAAAATCGTGACGACGACCCGCTCCGCCTCGCGGCGCGCGGCCTCGACGAGCGAAAGATGGCCGGCGTGCAGCGCGCCCATCGTCGGCACGAGGCCGATGCGCTCGCCGAGCGAACGGCGCGCGCGCACATAGGCGCGCAGCTCCTCGACCGTGGCGACGACGGGAACGTCCTTGCTCATGAGCGGCGGCCTCCTTGCCGAGCCGCGACGAGGCTCGAAAGATAGTCGATATAATCCTCGGGCAGCGCCTGCGCGCGCGCCGCCGCGACGACGCCTTCGAGATAAAGGCGCCCCGCCGCCCCGAGATTGGGATTGGCGCCGACATAGGTCAGCGCCATGACGGCGCCGACGGGCTCGCGCAGCACGGGAAAGATTTTCTTGGCGTAAAGCCCATGCGCGATATCTTCATAGCGGTCGAGCGCGATCACGTCGCCCGTCGGCACGCTCCACAAGACGCCATGGACATTTGCGCGCCGGTCCGCCGCGACGCTGACGAAGCCCGAGGCCATGACGACGAGCCGATGGCCCGCGAGCCGCGCCCGTCCGAGAAGCCGCGAACGCGGACAGCGCTTTTCCATGGCGGCGGCGTCCATATTGGAGCCATAGGCGAAGTAGAGCGGCATGCAAATCCCGGTCGCGAAACGGACGCCGCATGCTATATCACGGCGAAATGGAAGGGTGGCCGAGCGGTTTAAGGCACCGGTCTTGAAAACCGGCGTGGGGGCGACTCCACCGTGGGTTCGAATCCCACCCCTTCCGCCATCCTGATTCGCGCTGACGCCCTTCGCAGGATTGATTGGCGGGGCCTTAGGCCGTTCGGCAACATCATTCTCGATGGAACGGACGGCGTTTCCCTTGAGAACGATCCCACTCTATATCGGCGCCGAAGAAACCACATCGCCTAAAGGTTATCGACATGGCCACCGTTCGACTGCTGAGCGAAGAAGAACTTTCCCCCGAAGCGCAGGCTGTCTTCGCCGACATCCGCGCAACGCGCCAGAGCGACTTCGTGAATAATTTCTGGCGCGCGCTGGCGCATGATCCGGCGACGCTGAAGCGCACTTGGGAAGGCGTCAAGGCGGTCATGGGCGAGGGCGTATTGGAGCCCAAGGTGAAGGAGATGATCTATATCGCCGTGTCGATCGCGCATGGCTGCTCTTATTGCGTCCATTCGCACACCGCCGCCGCAAGGGCGAAAGGCATGACCGAGGCGGAGCATCGAGAATTGCTCGCGATCGTCGGGATGGCGGCGGAAACCAATCGACTCGTGACGGCGCTCGGCGCGCCCATCGACGAGGCTTATGACATTCGCTGACGCCAAATAAAAAAGGCTCGCCGTTACATCCGCGGTCGGAGCGTTTCGCTTGCGCGAAAAACCTTACAGCAATATGCCGCTTTGACGACGCGCGCGTGACGCGCGCGCGGCCTCCCACATCTTAATTGAACCAATTCGCAACGTCATGTCGCGTTCACCGACGCCATGTAAGCGCCCCTCGGTCCATAAGACCAAGCGCCGAAATGGAAGAGGGAACGATCATGACGCGCGATTCACATTTTTCTCACATCGATAAGCCCAAAGACCCAGACGACGTCAGTTCGAATCACAGCGACAATCCAACGATGGGCGACATGATCGCCGAACGCCTCTCTCGTCGCGATCTGGCGAGGGGGATCCTGGCGGTTTCCGCAATCGCGGCGGTTACGCCCGCGCGCGCGCTGCCCAACCTCAACCTGCCATGGTTCGGACTCCGCGGGAACACGACGCCGTCCTTCGACTTTCTCGAACTCAAGGCCGGCTTCGACCAGACGCATCACGTCGCCGACGGCTATCGCGCCGACATTCTTATCCGCTGGGGCGATAAGGTCGTCAGCGGCGCGCCGCAGTTCGACGTCCAGCATCAATCAGCCGCCGCCCAGGCGAAGCAATTCGGCTACAACAACGATTTCATCGGCTATATCCCGCTCGACCAGCCTCGGCGCGACTTGAATGGGGGATGGAGCGGCGGCGCCGACGAGAGCGTCCATGGCCTGCTCGTCGTGAACCACGAATATACCGACGCCCTGCTGATGTTTCCGACCTCTTCTCCCAGGACGACGGCGCTCGTCGACATCGAGATGGCGGCGCATGGCGGCTCGGTCATCGAGATCCGGAAGTCCGGCGACAAATGGAATGTGATGGACCCGAGCTTCTACGCGCGGCGCATCACCGCGACGACGCCGATGCGCTTTTCGGGCCCCGCCGCAGGCGCCGCCAAGCTGAAAACCAGCGCGGACCCGACCGGAACCATGGTGCTCGGCACGATCAACAATTGCGCGGGCGGCGTGACGCCCTGGGGCACGTGGCTTACTTGCGAGGAGAATTTCAACAACTACTTCATCGATCCTTCGTCGTCATTGACGGGCCATCCGAACGAAGCCGGCTTTCGGCGCTACGGCGTGCCGGGCGCCGTCAATGATTGGGGCAATTTCTATCCGCGTTTCGATATCGCCAAGGAGGCCAACGAAGCCAATCGTTTCGGCTGGATCGTCGAGATCGACCCTTTCGATCCTTCCTCGACGCCGGTCAAGCGCACCGCGCTCGGCCGCTTCAAGCATGAGGGCGCCGAATCGATCGTCAGTCGCGACGGCCGCCTCGTCATCTATTCGGGCGACGATCAGCGCTTCGACTATGTCTATAAATTCGTCACCCAAGACAAGGTGGACACCTCCAATCGCGCGAAGAATAAAGACTTGCTCGATAAGGGCGTGCTCTATGTCGCGCGATTCAACGCCGACGGCTCGGGAACATGGCTGCCGCTCGTTTATGGGCAGGGGCCGCTGACCGCCGCGAAAGGTTTCGCCAATCAAGCCGAGGTGCTGATCAATACGCGTCTCGCGGCGGATCTTCTCGGCGCGACCAAGATGGATCGTCCCGAGGACGTCGAGGCGAACCCCGCCACCGGCAAGGTCTATGTCGTCCTGACGAACAACACCAATCGCACGGCGGCGCAAATCGACCCGGCCAATCCGCGCGCGAAAAACGCCTACGGCCACATTATTGAAATGATCCCGGACTCCGGCGATCACGCCGCGACGACGTTCAAGTGGAATATCCTCGTCAAATGCGGCAATCACCTCGACCCGTCGGTCGGCGCGAGCTTCAATCCCAAGACGACGGCGGACGGCTGGTTCGGCATGCCGGACAATGTCGCGATCGACGCGAAGGGTCGGCTGTGGGTGGCGACGGACGGTCAGGGGCCGGACTCCACGGGCCGCGCCGACGGCCTCTGGGCGATCGAAACCGACGGCCCCGCGCGGGGAACGGCGAAGCATTTCTTCCATGTTCCGATCAACGCGGAACTCTGCGGACCGCGCTTTACGCCAAATCTCGAGACGCTGTTCCTTGCGGTTCAGCACCCGGGCGAGGGCAGCGCTTTCAACGCCCCCTCGACGCGCTGGCCGGATTTCCAACAGGGCGTCCCGCCGCGCCCGTCGGTCGTCGTCATCACGCGGACGAATCGCGGCAAGATCGCTTGTTGAGACTCGACGCGCAGGGCGGTCTTTCCGGCCGCCTTGCGCTCGTTCAATTCTGCCGTATCAACACGCGTCAGCGCCTCAAGACGAACCAGTCAAACGTCGCCAAGATCGCGATCCCCATCGCGAGCGCCAGCAGGACGAAGGCGATAAGCCGAGCGCCTCGGGCCAGACGCGGCGAAAGCCCGAACGCCGTCGCGCCGGCCGCGAGATAAAATATGAAAGCGGCCAAAGCCAGCGCGCGGACTATCTGCTCGAGATCGGTCATGACGACGGCGGCAAAGCGAAAAAACATCGCCTCATTTCGCCGCGCGCCTTCACGAAAAAGCCCGATCCGGCTTCACGCGCCGCATGGCGGCGAGCGCCTCGGCGGCGATCGTCTGCGGCGTCGAAAAGAAATCCGGCCAGGCGTCGGGGGCGTCGAGCGCGGTCTTCAGAGTGAAAGCGTTGGCGCTTTCCATCGCCGCGAGACTTTCCCATGTCAGCGGCGTGGCGACGGGCGCGCCCCGCCGCGCGCGCAGCGACCAGGGCAGAATGGCCGTCGCCGCCCTGGCGTTGCGCAGCCAGTCGACGAAGATGCGCCCCTGGCGCAATTTCTTGCTCATCGTCGCGACGAAGCGTTGCGGCTCTTCATGCGCGAGACTCTGCGCGAAGCCGGCGGCGAAAATTTCCGTGTCGCTCCATGTCAGCGCGCGATCGAGCGGCAGAGTCACATGGACGCCCTTGCCGCCGGTGATCATGGGGAAGCTGCGGAGGCCCATCGCTTGAAGACGATCGCGGACCGCAAGGGCGGCGCTCCTCACTTCAGAAAAGCCGACATCCTCCGCGGGATCGAGATCGAAGACCATACGGTCCGGAGTTTCGATCCGATCGTAGCGCGCCATCCAGCCATGGATTTCTAACGCGCCGAATTGCGCGGCCGTGCGCAGGCCCTCCGCGCCGCGCAGCGCGATATAGGTTTCGCCGTTCGTTTCGACCGGGATGACGCCATCTGTCGCGCCTTTGATCGGATGGCGCTGGTAGAAAAGCTCCGCTTCGATATTCTCCGGCGCGCGCACGAGACTGACGAGGCGCGTCTCGAGATGCGGCGCCATGCGCGCCGCCGCCGCTTCGTAATAGCGGGCGACGTCGCCCTTGGTGACGCCACAATCGGGATAGACGACGCGCTCGGCATGGGTGATCGCGGATGGCGGATCGCTGTGAGGCGCCGTTTCTTGTTTCGATCCGGGCTTATTTGGCGAAGCCAAGGCGTCCTCCCGCGCTCCGCGCACGCGCGCGGCGAAGCCTACGCCGTCTCGCGCGCGGCGAGCAAAGAAAGATATTCCCACGCCATCGTCGCGGCGGCGAGCGCGGTGATTTCGGAAATGTCATAGGCGGGCGCCACTTCGACGACGTCCATGCCGACAAAGTTCAGGCCTTCAAGCCGTCTGAGGATCGCCTGCGCCTGCCAGGAGGCGAGGCCGCCGATCTCCGGCGTCCCCGTGCCGGGCGCGAAGGCCGGATCGAGCGCGTCGACGTCGAAAGAAAGATAGACGGGGCCCTCGCCCGCGACCTCGCGAATTTTCGCGGCCACGGCGGCGGGTCCAATCTCATGGGCCTCCTGCGCTGGCACGATGGTCACGCCCTGCCCCAGGGTCCAGTCGTAAACATCGCGCCCGACGGGCGAGCGAATGCCGATCTGGATCATGCGGCGGGGATCGACGATCCCTTCATTGATCGCGTGATAGAACATCGAGCCATGGGCATAGGGCTGGCCGAAATTATCCGGCCATGTGTCGACATGCGCGTCGAAATGGATCAGCGCCAGAGGCCCATGCCTTTTCGCGCAGGCGCGCAACAGCGGCAGGGTAATTCCGTGGTCGCCGCCGAGCGTAACAAGATGCGCATACGCCGAAGCCTGCTCCTCGATGAGCTTCAGACTTGCGGCGATGTCGCCGAGCGCAATGGCGAAATCGCCGACATCCGCCAGCGGGAGAATGGAAGGCGAGGTCCAATGCGCCGGATGATCGCCGTCGATCAGCATGCGGCTCGCATGCCGAATCGCGAAAGGCCCGAAGCGCGCGCCGCTGCGATTGGTCGTCCCAATGTCGAAGGGAACGCCCGCAATCGCGATCGCCGCGTCGCCAGCGCGCCGCGCCAGACCAAGAAAGCCGGGCGCGGCGGCGAAGGTCGGCGTCGAACTCATACTGTCGCGCTCACTTCGCGGCCCGCTGGAATGAAAACATCGACGCCCGCTCCCCTTTGTGACGCGCCCGCCTCAATTTGGCCGCGAAGCGCCGTGCGCCACAAGCGTTTTCATTGCGCGCCCGCCTATGGCCTCGGGGCGCGCTTCGGGTTAGAATCGCACAAGCGGCGAGCATTCCCGGGACTTTACGCAATTATTCGCAACGCATGAAAATCTTGCTGCTCGGCGGCTCCAACGCCGGAACGCGTGAAGGCTGGGCCTTTCAGTTTCAACGACAGGCCGTGGGTCACGAGGTCGAGAATCGCTTTCTCGGCGCCGTCGGTTCGCTTTATGGGCTGATGGCCCTGCTCAGGATGGAGCGCGAGGGCGACGACGTCCCCGACGCCATCGTCTTCGAATATTGCCTCAACGACATTCTCCTTTTCGCCGCCGGCGCGCTCAAGCCGCCGCTCGTCGTCGACGCCTTGCGGGCGATCGCAAATATCTGCGCGCGGCGGCGCATACGCCTCATGTTCCTCTGCCTCGCGCCGCGACCGTCGCAGGCCCGCGCCGCGCGCAGGAGGGCGCGGCGCATACGGCGCCTTTATGCGGAAGCCGCGACGCGGCATGCGACGCCCTGCCTCTGGCTGGAGGACGCCTTTCCCGGCGGGCCGACGGCGGCGCAGTTCCAGGACGAAAACCATCTCACGCCCGAAGCCTCAGCGCGCGTCGCGGCCGTCGCTTTGGAGGCGATTGAGGGCGCGCGCATTCCGCGCGCGGAAGGAGAGGAGCCGCCCTTCGACTATATCGCGGCGACGCAGGCGCGCCTCGAGGGCGCCTGCGAATTGCGCCGCCTCGACTCCAAGGTCTTTGAAGGCCTTTTCATTCATCTCAAGCGCCCGAGCGCGAGCTTCTGGCCCGGATGCGGACGCCTCGTCGGGCTGATGCTGCGCTCCGACGAGGCGAGCGGACATTATCTCATCCGCGCGGGGAGCCGAAGCTTTCGCAAGAACGCCCGCTCGCGCATGCAGGACATCGTCAGACATCTCATGCTGCTGCATTACGCGACGCGCAGACCCTGGACGGACGAGGGAGTCGAAATCGCCATGCCGGCGGATGAAGCGGCGCTCATGGCGATCGCGGAGGACGCGACGCCTCTCGCCGTTGCGCCGACTGCGGCCTTCGCGGCGCAGACCCTCGACATTCATGGCCTGATGTTCTGGAGGAAGCGCTCGCTCCTGGCGCGACTCGCCGCTTACCTGCGTCGCTACTCTTGGCGCTGAATGTTGCGCGCCGCTATTTCTTGCAGGCGGGCGTCGGCGTGACGACGAGATCGGTCATGTCGCCGCGCAGGACGAAGTCGCCGTAATCGAGCTTCAGCGCGCGCGAGACGCCGTTCTCATAGAGATCGAAGGAGAGCACGTAAATCGGCTGCCCGTCCTTCTTGCCGAGATCGAAATAGGAAATGGCGACCGGCCAGCGTCGCATGTCTTTCAAAGCGTCGACTTGCGCCGCCTTCTCCTGCGGCGCCTCGGTCGTCGCCTTGCCGATGATCGCCAGAGCGTCGAAGACCTTTTCGCCGTCACCGGTGCCGTCGAAGACGCGCGCTTCAAGCAGCGGCTCGCCCGCGACCGCGGCGGCGACGATTTTGCGCAAATGTTCGGTCGGGAACAGCGCCGGGCCGGAGAGTTCGACGCGCGCGCGCTTGGGCTTGGCGAGATCGACCGATACGCCGGCGCCGCCGGCCTTCTGCGCCTTGCCGTCGATCTCCTCGGCGCTGGCGTTGTCGATTTTGGTCTCGATCCTGAAGCGGAAATCGGCGCCGTCGCCGGCCTCGAACGTCGCCGAGCGCATATCGGAGAGCTTCGCCGTTCCTTCCGAAGGCTGCAATTCGGTGAGCTGCCGGAAATTCTGCACATAGCCTTCGCAGGCCGAGCCGGAAAAATCGAAAGCGATGCGGCCGCGCGCTTGCGCCGGCGCCTTGGCGCCCGTCGCCTTGAGCAATGAGAGATCATAGACGGCGCGATGCGAAGCGAGCGCGAGCGGCGCGGCGGCGGTCTCGGCGGCCGCGGACAATGGCAAAGGCGCGAGCGCACAAGCGGCGACCGCCGCGCGAAACAGCTTCATCAAGGCTTACTCTCTCCTCGCCGCGACGACTGCGGCTGGACATTTGCCACGCGGCATTGAGGAAATTAGGGTCGCCCATCGTTGCAAGCAACGACTTTCTGGAGCAAAGAGGCCAATCCCCATGACCGCTTCGTTAGAGACGCCGGAGGCGCGGCTCGCCGCGCTCGGGCTCGCCCTGCCGACCGCCGCCGCGCCCGTCGCCAATTACGTCCCCTATATGCAGACAGGCGCGGTGCTTTTTGTTTCGGGACAACTGCCCGTCGGCGCGAATGGCGTCGACCCCGCGCATAAGGGCAAGCTTGGCGCCGGCGTCTCGCTCGAAGCCGGACAAGCAGCGGCGCGGCAGGCGGCGCTCAATGTGCTGGCGCAGGCGAAGGCCGCCGTCGGCGACCTTGCGAAACTGCGCGCCGTGCGGCTCGGCGGCTATGTCAACAGCGCGCCGGATTTCGCCTCGCTGCCGCAGGTCGTGAACGGCGCCTCCGATCTTGTCGCCGCCGTTCTGGGCGAGAACGGCAAACATGCGCGCTTTGCCGTTGGCGTCGCGCAACTGCCGCTCGACGCGGCCGTGGAGGTCGAGGGAATTTTCGAGATTCTCGCATGAGCGGGCGCGATTTGTCCTGGTTGACGGCGCGGCCGATCGCGCATCGCGGCCTGCATGACGCGGCGAAAGGCGTGGTCGAGAATTCTATTTCCGCCGCTCGCGCGGCGATCGCCGCGGGCTATGCCATAGAGTGCGACGTACAGCTTGCGGCTGATGGCGAAGTCGTCGTCTTTCACGACGAGACGCTCGAACGGCTGACCGAGGGCGCGGGAAAAGTCTCCGCGCAATCGGCGCTGGCGCTGTCGCGTCTGACGCTGCGCGGCGCGAACGACTCCATTCCGCGCTTTTCGCAATTTCTCGCGGCCATCGACGGCCGCGCGCCGCTCGTCGTCGAAATCAAGAGCGCCTTCGACGGCGATACGACGGCGGCCGAGCGCGTCGCGGCGGCGCTCGCCCGTTATGACGGCCCCGTCGCCCTCGAGAGTTTCGATCCCGACCAGATCGCTTTCCTGCGCGCCCGGGGCCTCGCTCATGTTCCGCTCGGGATGGTGGCGGAGGCGCGATATGACGAAGCGGATTGGCTGCAACTCGCTTCGGCGCGACGCGAAGAACTGACGCATTTTCTGCATTACCAGCGCACGCTGCCGGATTTCCTCTCCTGGCGCGTCGACGATCTGCCGCACGCCATTCCGCTGCTGATGCGCGACGCGCTCGGCCTGCCTGTCACGAGCTGGACGGTGCGCACGCCCGACATGGCCGCGCATGCGCGTCAATGGACGGATCAGATCGTCTTCGAGGGCTTTACGCCATGAAGATGGGTTACTCGGGCCGCATGATCTCCGTCATATTGTAATCCCTGCGGCGCGGGTCGGCGAAATCGGTGAAGACGCGCACGCGCAAATTGCCGCCGGCGAGCGGATCGATGCGCACAGTGCGTCTGGCGAAGCCCTGATTATAAGTCAGCCGCAAGCCGCCTCCCGTCTGAAACGCGCCGGCGCGCACGCCCCAATCGCAATCGGTGGGATGGCAGCGCCCGAAGAGACGCACGCTGTCGGGCGGCGAGCAGACGAGCTGGCCGTTCAGCACCTGATCGCAACAGCCGACCTCGACCTCGGCGCGGGTCAACCCGCGCGTCGCGGGATTGGTCGACATCCAATTGCCCGTCATCGGACTCGTCACGCAAAGCGCTGAAGCGGGAACGCCGCCGGCGAACAAGAGCGGCGCCGCAAGCGCCGCCCGGCGCAAGAATTTTGATGCGCTGATAGACATTCCTTCCTCCAAAATTCGTCGATGAAAAATCCACGCCGTCGAGCGGCGCCCATAGGGCGCGCTGCGAAAAAATGGAACCCGGTTTTTCGCGTAAAGCGCGCTCTAAACGTTAGGAATCGATCACGTCATCCGCATTTGGGCGATTCGCCCAAATGCAGCGTGATCTAGCATGCGCCGACATGTGCGCCCGCGCAACCGTTTCGCCGACGAAGTGGGCTAGCGCTTTCATCAGGCGCGGCTTGCGCGAAGGTCAAAATAGAGGATCGCCGGTCCATGCTGAAACGATGCGTCCATCATGCGCTGATGCTCGCGACGGCGGCGCTGCTCCTGAGCGCCGGCTCCGCTCTCGCCGAGGAAAAGCGCGAATCCTTCAATGCGGCAAACGCCCGCACCGCGACCGCGGCGATGGATCGCGACGAGGCGCTGCTCGCCGCTTCGCGCCTTTGTCCGGCCGACGCCTTCGGCAAGAGCGTTGCGCGCCGCGCGCGCCCGCCGAGCGGCGAATCTGCCGGCAGCGCCGATTGCGCCACACACCCTGAAAAATGTTACCGGGCCTGCGTCGCGGGCGGCCCCGAACATTGCTTTCGGCTGGCGCTCGCCTTTCAAGAGAATGAGGACGTCGTCGCGCCGCGCTATGCGCAACGCATGTTCTCCATGGCTTGCGCGCTCGGAGAAGCGGCCGGCTGCACCAATCGCGCCGCCCATATGCGCAACGGCGCCGACGAAGGGGATCCGCTTAAGGCGCTGTCGCAGCCGGAGAAGGATCGCTGCCAGTTCAGAAGCTTCAAGATCGCCTGCGCGAAGAACGACAATTGGGGCTGCGCCATGCTCGGACAGGCTTATAGCGAGGGCGAAGGCGTCCGCAAAAACGTCAAGCGCGCGCGACGCTATTATCTTAAATCCTGCCGGCTCGACGCTGATTTCGACGCCTGCGCCTTCGCGCGCCGCGCGCGCAAGCAAAGGCTCGAAGCGCGCCGCTGACCTAAGAAGCGACGCTTACGCCGCCGCCTGCGCGACCAATCCATTGGGTCGATCCAGTCCGCGCACCTCTTTGAGCTCCACCTCGATATTGTCGTCGCTCGCCGCCTTGATGAAGTCCTGGAGCGTCTCCATGATGTCGTAATCGATAAAGCCGGCGCGCGTGCCGTCGATCACCAGATAACTGTGCGCCTCGATATCCTCGAGATAGCTGCGAAGCTGCGCCTTGTTGAGGAAGGACACGTCCTTCTGCAGGCGCAGCAGATAATTCTTGCCGTCGCGCGTCAGCGAGAAGGCCGAGTGATAATTGGCCCGCAGCACAAAGAACAGGCCGACGGCCATGCCGATCGCCATGCCCTTGAGAAGGTCGGTGGCGAGGATCGCGCCGATCGTCACCGCGAAGGGCGCGAACTGGTTGAAGCCCTTTTCATATTGCGAGATGAAGAGTTTTGGCTTCGCGAGCTTGTAACCGGTGAGCAGCAGCACGGCGGCGAGGCAGCCGAGCGGAATGAGATTGAGGACGCTCGCAAGAAACATTGCGCTCAGCAGCAACAAGGCGCCATGCAACACGGCGGCGACCTTGGTGTGCGCGCCGGCGTCGATATTGGCGGAGCTGCGCACGATCACCGCGGTGATCGGCAGGCCGCCGAGCATGCCGCTGATGAAGTTGCCGACGCCTTGCGCCTTAAGCTCGCGGTTGGTCGGCGCGACGCGCTTGAACGGATCGAGCTTATCGACCGCCTCGAGGCTGAGCAAAGTCTCGAGGCTCCCGATGAGCGCCAAGGTCGCGGCGGTCACATAGATTTGGGCGTCTGTGAGCCGACCAAGATCGGGAAAGCTGAATTGGCGCGCGAAATCCGCCGGCCCGAAAATCGTGGGCAGATTGACGAGATGCTGCGAACCGATCGCAAACGACGGAAAGAGCGCCTGGGCGAGCAAATTATAGGCGATGCCGAAGAGGGCGGCGACCAGCGGACCCGGCAGAAGCGAAAGGAAACGGCGCTTCTTGACCGCAGGCGTCTCCCATATCAGCAGAATGGCCATGGAGGCGAGGCTGACGAAGACGACGCCCCAGGTGACCGAGCCGAACGCTTCCCAGACGAAGGACAGCGCCGTGTGGCTGTCGTCTTCGAGGAAGGAGAGATCGCTGTCCGCGTCGGCGTCATAGCCGATGGCGTGCGGCAATTGCTTCATAATGAGAATGAGCCCGATCGCCGCGAGCATGCCTTTGATGACGGCGGACGGGAAGAAGGCGCCGATGATGCCGGCGCGCAGATAGCCCATGGCGAGCTGCATGAGGCCCGACAGGGCGACGGCGAGCAGGAGGCCGTCGAAGCCGAGCTTTTCGGTCGCCGCGGCGACGATCACGGTCAGGCCCGCGGCGGGACCCGACACGCTGAGCTGCGAGCCGCTCAGGACCGCGACCACGAGGCCGCCCACGACGCCGGCGATGACGCCCGAGAAGGGCGGCGCGCCTGACGCGATGGCGATGCCGAGGCAAAGCGGGAGCGCCACGAGAAAGACGACGATCCCCGCCGGAATATCGTGGTCGAGATAGCGGAAATAGTAGTCGAAATGCTTCCTCAACACGCGCGAATCTCCTTATCGCGGCCGACGGGCCAGCTAGCTAGGCGTCGTCGCCAAACTCCTGGTAGATGCTGTCTACGTCGCTGCCCGGCGGGAGCGTGATGAGCTGCTGCAGCACGCCGTCGTCGAGCGCGAAGACCCAGCCGTGCAGCACCGGCTGGCGATCCTTTTTCCAGGCGCTCTGGACAATGGAGAATTGCGACAGGCGTCGCACTTGCTCGATCACATTGATCTCGACGAGACGATGGGCGCGCTCCGCCTGCGAATTGAGCGCGTCGATCTCGTCGCGATGCATGCGATAGACGTCCTTGATGTGCAGCAGCCATTTGTTGAGGAGTTCGAGCTCGGGACGCTGCGGCCCCAGCGCGGCGTTCACGCCGCCGCAATTATAATGGCCGCAGACGATGATGTGCTGCACCTTGAGCACCTGAACCGCATATTGAATGACGCTGAGACTGTTGAAATCGGTGGCGATCACCTGATTGGCGATATTGCGATGGGCGAAAATCTCGCCGGGCGCGGCGTTGACGATGATATCGGCGGGCACGCGGCTGTCGGAACATCCGATCCACAGGAATTCGGGCTTCTGATTGGTCGCCAAACGCTCGAAGTAGCCCGGGTCGTGGAGCTTCTTTTCCCCAGCCCAGGCCTTATTCTCGAGCAATAGTTTCTCGAAGGATTGCATCTCGCGCCCGTTTCGTTTTTCGACCGTTGAAGAAGGCCCTGCCTGCGACGGCAATGTGACGGAGAAGCGACAGCGGCCGCTGAAAGCGGCCGCAAGCCAGGAACTTGTCCCTTCTTGCCTTCGCTCAAGTCAGACACAGTCTAGAAACATTAAAGCGACGCCACAAGTCCGCGGCGAGGCAAATCCATGGCTCCAGACTTAATGATTTGTAATGTCGACCGGATGAAATATCGGCTGCCTGTTTTTTCGTCGCTTCAGCGACCGCACAACTCGCGCCAGACATGCGGCAGCGAAGCGATAATGTCGTCGGCGATGAGGCCGGGCCCGTAAATCTCGGCGGCGCGCGCATGCATCCAGACCGCGCAGGAGGCGGCGAGAAATCCCTCCATGCGCTGCGCCAGCAGCCCAGCGATGATACCCGTCAGCGCGTCGCCGGAGCCCGCGGTCGCCAGCCAGGGCGTCGCGGAGGGCAGGATCGAGGCCCGCCCGTCCGGCGCCGCGACCACCGTATCGGGTCCCTTATAGACGACCACGGCGCCGCTGGCGCGCGCCGCCGCGCGGGCCTTGTCGAGCTTCGAGCGGCAGGCGCCGTCGTTTTCGCAGCAGGCGAAGAGCCGCGCGAATTCTCCCGCATGCGGCGTCATCACCACGGGCCCCGGCGCGGCGCGCGTCGCCCGCCACAGCCGTTCGGGATCATGGGCGAAGCTCGACAGCGCGTCGGCGTCGAGAACCGCGGCGCGGCGATAGGCCTGCGGCGCGAGCGCGGTTTCGACCTTGGCGCAGCTTTCCTCGCTCACGCCGAGCCCCGGACCGAGCGCGACGGCGTTCTTGCGCTCATCGGTCAAAACGGCGGCGAGGCCCCGCGCGCCGTCCGCCGGCCGCACCATCACCGAGGTGAGCGCGCTGGCGTTGACGGTGAGCGCGTCTGACGGACTCGCCAGAGTGACGAGGCCCGCGCCGGCGCGCAGCGCCGCCGCCGCCGACAGCCGCGCGGCGCCGGTGAAGGACGCGCCGCCGGAGACGACGAGCGCATGGCCGCGCGAATATTTGTGGCCTTCGATCTGCGGCAGCGGCAGGTCCGACCGCCAAAGCGCGGGGGCGTTGATGAAGGTCGAAACGTGGAGCGTCTCCAGCGCCGAAGGGCGGATGCCGATATGGGCGCAGGCGAGCGCGCCGCAATGCAGGCGGCCGGGAAGCAGCAGATGGCCGGTCTTCACCCGAAAGAAGGTGACCGTCGCGTCGGCCTCGACCGCCGCGCCGCGCACGGCGCCGGTGGTGCCGTCGACGCCGCTGGGAATATCGACGCTGACGACGTTCTGGCCGCTTGCGCGTCGCCAGCGATTGAGGCGGCGCACGAGATCGCAGGCGTCCGCGTCGAGATCGCGCGCGAGACCGGTGCCAAACAGCGCGTCGACGACAAGATCGGCGCCCTCGAATTCGCATTCCAGCGCTGATGTCACCGCGCCGGGCCAGGCCGCCGCGGCGCGCGCGGCGGGGCCGCGCAGCTCTTCGAGCCGCGCGAGGGAGGCGACGCGCACCTTGTACCGTTGCGAACGCAACAGGCTCGCCGCGACGAAACCGTCGCCGCCATTATTGCCCGGCCCGCAAAGCACGAGGACCCGCCGACCGCTCGTGCGCTGCAAAATCTGGCTCGTCGCCTTGGCGAGCGCCAGGGCGGCGTTTTCCATCAGGGTCATGGCCGGAACGCCGCCCTCGATCGTCAGCCGATCGGCCCGCGCCATCTGGTCGGTCGTGAGCACTTCAAGGGGGAGATCGACGGTCAGGACGGCAGGCATGTAGCGATGGTGACCGAAGGCAGCGGCCCGCGCAATGGGCGCCGCTGCTTTGCGCAGCGCGGACGGTTCTTTATCCGGCGCCGCATTCCGCCGCAGCGTCGTTTCGGCTATGTCTCAAGCCATGCTGACCGCCGTGCTCCTCGCCTATGACGCGCCAGAAGCGCCGCCGCTGCGCAGGGACACGATCGCGCGCAGTCTCGGCTCGCTCGTCGAGGCCTGCGTGCAGGGACTCGTCGCGGATGCGGCGCTGGTGGGGGCGCCCGCGCGCGGGCTCGACAAAATCGCCGACGAGGCCGGCTGCGCGCTCATCGAGACGGCGCGCGCCAAGGAGGGACTCGCGCAGGCGCTCCAAATGGCGCGCCGCGACCATATTCTCCTGCTTGTCGCCGGCTTCGCCGTCGAGCGCGGCTTCGTCGAGGAGGTCCATGACCTCTTCGCCTATGGCGATTACGCCCGCGCGCGGACCCTTCGCCTCGCGCCCGATTCGCTTCTCACGCGGCTTGCGCCGGGCTTTGCGCGGCCCGTCGGGCTGATCGCCGAAAAGGCCGCGCTCGCCGAGGCGGGCGACGAAGATATTTCGCGCCTCGCCCGCGCGCTGCGAAGCGAGGATCTGGCGAGCCGCGCCCGCCGGGTTTTTTGACGCCTATAAATTAAACGTGTTGCAGGCGTCGATGCTGCCGGTCTTCAAGCCCTTGAGCAGCCACTGCGTGCGTTGCGCCGACGATCCGTGGGTGAAGCTGTCGGGCACGACATAGCCGCGCTGAGCGCGTTGCACCCGATCGTCGCCGATCGCCTGCGCCGACGCCACCGCCTGTTCGATGTCGCCCTCTTCGAGGAATTTCTGGCGCTGATTGCCGTTATGCGCCCACACGCCCGCGAGACAGTCGGCCATGAGTTCAGCGCGCACGGAAAGCGCGTTCGCTTCCGACCGGCTGCCCGCCATCTGCTGCGCGCGCTGCACTTTGGGGAGAATGCCGAGCAGATTTTGGATGTGATGGCCCATTTCGTGGGAAATCACATAGGCGTAGGCGAAATCGCCGCCGCCGCCGAGCCGCCGCTGCATGTCGCGGAAGAAGGAGACGTCGAGGTAGATGCGCCGGTCAAGCGGGCAATAGAACGGTCCCATGGCCGACTGCGCCGGGCCGCAGCGCGACTGGGTATAGCCGTCAAAAAGCACCAGGCGCGGCGGCTCGAAGCGCACGCCT
Organism: Methylocystis borbori; assembly: GCF_036576025.1. Lineage (NCBI taxonomy): Bacteria > Pseudomonadati > Pseudomonadota > Alphaproteobacteria > Hyphomicrobiales > Methylocystaceae > Methylocystis > Methylocystis borbori. The sequence goes on from NZ_JAZHYN010000030.1 coordinate 20,373, forward strand.
TTTTGTTCGGGAAGCGTCTTCGACCAGACTTCTTCATTGGAGCCGAGCACTTTGGAGACGAAACGGCCCATCCGGTCCGTGACCGCGCCCTGATGTGGTTGCGGCGACTCCTGCTGCGGCAGGACGACCTCGCGGTCGCCGCGCATGCTGTTGATCATCTGCGCGCCGCCGATGAGGATGGCGGGATTGATCCCCAGCGCCCAGCCGACGAGGCCCAGGATCAGCATTGTGCCAAGGCCGATGCCGCCCCCGCCGATCCGCGGGCCCCGCGCGATCATCGGACCCTCATCGCCCCGACGATCCTCGATATTTTCCGACGACTGCAGGTCTTCCCACTTCATAATGCCTCGCTCCTGCGCCCGGGGACGCCCTTTCTCACCCGCTATTTAGTGGAGGTTTGTCATCCCGGGTAGTGCGGACGCCTTCGCGCTCAGGGCTCTCCCCATTCCGCCGGCCATTCCTGGCGCAGACGGCCGCCGAGGCGCACTGGCGCGATCATGGCCGCGAGCCCGTCGGCGCCGATCTCGGCCGCGACGCCGCAGAGCGTCGCCTCGCCGCTCGCGGGCTCATAGCGCGCGCCCGGCGTCTTGCGCAGGAAGCGGCGCAGCGGCTCCTCCTTCTCCATGCCGATGATGGAATCATAATCGCCGGTCATGCCGGCGTCGGTCTGATAGGCGGTGCCGCCCGGAAAAATTTGCGCGTCGGCGGTCGGCGTATGGGTATGCGTGCCGACGACGAGCGAGGCGCGGCCGTCGACGAAATGGCCCATCGCCATCTTCTCGGAGGAGGTTTCGGCGTGCATGTCGATCAGGATCGCGTCGCAGCCGACGCCGAGCGGACAGGCGCCGAGCTCGCGCTCGATGGCGGCGAAGGGATCGTCGAGCGCATCCATGAAGACGCGGCCCATCGGATTGACGACGAGCACCTGCTGGCCGCGCGCCGCCTTGAAGAGATTGGCCCCGCGTCCCGGCGTGCCGGGCGGATAATTGATCGGGCGCAGGAGACGCGGCTGGCGCTCGATGAAGACGAGCGCCTCGCGCTGGTCGAAGGCGTGATTGCCGAGCGTGACGCAATCGACGCCAAGGCCAAGCATTTCGTCGCAGATCGCTTCGGTGACGCCGAAGCCGCCGGCGGCGTTCTCGCCGTTCACGACAATGAAGTCGAGCGCCCATTTTTCGCGCAGACGCGGCACGAAACGCGTGAGCGCCGCCCGCCCGGAGCGGCCCATGACGTCGCCGATGAAAAGGATGCGCAGCAGGGCGGAATTCGACATAGGCCGTCATAGCCCGCGCCGGGCGCGAGAGCAAAATCCTTGAATTACGGGCGCGCGAAACATTGCGCGCAGGGGCGGCCTTTCATAACTGGAGGGCTCTGTTGTAACATCGCCGGTCATCGCGAGCCCCGCCAAACATGCAAGACGCCGCCGAACTTCCCGCCATCCTGACGCGCAACGTCGCGCCGGAGCGCCCTTACGTCCTTTTCGAGGACGGGCGGGACAATGGCCGCGCGCTGCTTTTCGACGAGCCGGAAGAGATCATTCTCGCGCGCGAACCGCATGAAGTTCCGGCGGCTTTCGCGCGCATGGAGGCCTGCGCGCGGCGCGGCCTCTATCTCGCGGGCTACGCCGGCTATGAGCTCGGCTATGCGCTGGAGCCGAAATTTTCGACGCAAAGGACGCCACAGGCGCGCACGCCTTTGCTCCTCTTTGGCGCCTTTCGCGCGCCGCGGCCCTTCTCGCCGCCGCGAAGCGAGAGCCCCGCGCCCTTCATCGCGCTGACGCCAGCCTGGACGCAGGAGGAATACACCGAGCGCTTCAATAAATGCCGGGACTATATTTTCGCCGGCGACGTCTATCAGATCAATCTCACCTTCCCGCTCTACGGGCGCTATGAGGGCGACGCGCTCGCGCTCTATCGCGGCTTGCGCCGGCGCCAGCCCGTCGCCTATGGCGGCGTCGTGGCGCTCGGCGCCGAAACGATCGTCTCGCTGTCGCCGGAAGTGTTTTTCGAGGCGCAGGGCCGCGCCATCCGCGCCCGGCCGATGAAGGGCACGGCGCAGCGCGGCGCGATGCCGACCGAAGACATGGCGCGCGCGCAATATCTCGTGGAGGACGAAAAATCCCGCGCCGAAAATCTGATGATCGTCGACCTCCTGCGCAACGATCTCTCGCGCCTCGCCGAGGTCGGCACGGTGAAGGTCACCGATCTTTTCACCGTCGAGACCTATCCGACGCTGCATCAGATGACCTCGGGGATCGAAGCGCGGCTGCGCGAGGACGTCACGCTGAAGGACCTCTTCGCCGGGCTTTTTCCCTGCGGCTCGGTGACGGGCGCGCCGAAGATTCGCGCCATGGAGATCATCCGCGATCTCGAATGCGCGCCGCGCGGCGTCTATTGCGGATCGCTGGGGCTGATCGCCCCCGACGGCGACATCCGCTTCAATGTCGCGATCCGCACGCTGTCGCTTTTTCCCCAAGGGGAACTGATCTGCAACGTCGGCTCCGCCATCGTCGCCGATTCCCGCGCGCGCGAAGAGTATGAGGAATGTCTGATCAAGGCGCGCTTCCTGGCGGGCGCGAAGACGATTTCGGCCTGATCGAAACGCTGCTCTGGACGCGCGAAGACGGCTTTCATCTCCTGCCGGAACATTTCGCGCGCCTCGCCGCTTCGAGCGCGGCGCTCGGCTTCGCCTATGACGAAAGGCTCATCGGCGCGGCGCTCGGCGAAGCCGTCGCAACCGCCGAGGCGCCGCGGCTGCGCGTGCGGCTCGCGCTTTCGCGCGACGGCGCGATCGAAACGAGCGTGACGCCGATCGAGCCGATTTCGCCAGAAACCGTCTGGCGCGTCGCGCTCGCAGAGCGGCGCTTTTCCGCCGCCGATCCGCTGCTGCGCCATAAGACGACGCGCCGCGCGCTCTATGACCACGAGCTCGCGGAAGCCAACAGGCGCAACGCCGCCGACGACGTTCTGTTTCTCAATGAGCGCGACGAGATTTGCGAAAGCTCGCGCTGCAATGTCTTTCTCCCTCAAGACGGCGTCCTGCTGACGCCGGCGCTCTCCTGCGGCCTGCTGCCGGGGACGCTGCGCGCCCGCCTTCTCGCGAGGGGCGACGCGCGCGAAACGATTTTGCGCCTCGACGATCTCGCGACCAGCGAATTTATGCTCGGCAATTCGGTGCGCGGCCTCGTGCGCGCGCATCTCATCGCCTCCGAGCTACGCGCATGACGTCATTCCCGACGCGCATTTTGCGCGCGATCGGGAATCAACGAGAGATCACGTCTGGCCGGGCTTCAGCCGATAGAAGATATGCCGGCCGATCATATCCATTTTGGTCAGCGCCCGAGACCAGCGCGGCTTGACGTAATTGGCGTGATAATGCGTCGAGCGGCCGACGTCGGAAATATAGGTGCGCCCGTCCATCACCTCATTGGCGACGCGCACGGCCTGTTCCCAGGCCTCGCGCTCGGTGATGCGCAGCGATCTGCCTTCGCAGGCGAAGGAGAACTGGCAGCGATGATAATGATGCCGGTTCTGATAGACGACGCCGCAGACGGATAACGGGTAAAGACCGCTCTCGACGCGGTTGAGCACAACTTGCGCGACCGCCGCCTGCCCGGCCTCGGGCTCGCTGCGGGCCTCGAAATAGACCGCCTCCGCAAGGCAGCGCGCCTCGCGGCTGAGCTTCTCCTGGTCGATCAGCGCGGCGTAATCGGGCCGCGCCGCGCCGCCCGGATCGGGCTGGCCGGGCGCCGAAAGCGCCAGCGTCGCGCGCGGGAAGGAAGCGACTTCGATCGGCGTGGCGTCGGGCTGCGCCGGGGTCGAAGAGCCGAGCGCGACGGCGCGCGGCGTTTGCGGCGTCGCGCCATGGAGCGCGCGTTCCGCCAAAGCTTCCTTCGCCGCATCGCGCGCGGCGTCATTCGCCGGCGTCGTCGCGGCCGAGCCGCCTTGCGCGGGCGAAGCGGCGGCGATGGATTTCTGCGTCGTCGGCGTCTCCGCTACGACGGCTGCGGCCTCCGGCGCGTCAAGCGCCTCGTCGCCCGCCGTCGCGGCGCGCGGCGCGAGCGGGATCTCCTTGCCCGGATCGTCGACGGAAAGCCGCGTTTGTTCGGCGAGCCCGAGCGTCGAGGGGGTCTGGCGGCGCGTCTCGAAAGTCGGGCGCATGGCGACGACCGGATCGCCCTTATGCGTGCGATCGACTTCGGGAAAATGCGACACGTCGGGCTTGAGTTCGACATGCGGCTCGCGCTCGTCGGGAATGGGGCTGATGTCCTCGCGCGCGCCCACCATCAGCCGCGCCTGATGCACGAGCGCCTTCCCTCCGAAACCGCCGCTCGCCGCCTCGCCGAGCCCCGCGTCGGCGTCGGGGCTGACGCGCGCCGCGAGCGGCGACCTGCGCCAGTCGCCGACGGGGTCCTGGCCCGCGACGGCGGTGAAGGAGACAAGAACGCCGACGCCGAGCGCCCAGGGGGCCATGACGCTGAAGACCCAAGGCGCGACCATTTTTTTGGCTCGGCGCGGTTTCGACTGACGACGCATGACAAGTCCCAAGGACGACGGCGCGTGTCTCGCATCGGGCCGTAGGCCGGATGCGAAGAACTTTCCGAAAGTTTATGGACGATTAGGCTTGCCGAACCGTTGCAGGGGCGCCGGCGCGGGCGTGCCAGAATGGGGCAGATTCAAATGATCCTGCTCTAGGCGCCGATGAGATGCAGGGCGATCTGGCGGACGTGCGGGCGAAAGCGGTGCTCGAAGAGAAAGACGCCCTGCCAGGTCCCGAGCGCCAGCGCGCCGTCGATGAGCGGAATGGAAAGCTGCGTCTGAGTCAGCGCGGCGCGTATGTGCGCCGGCATATCGTCCGCGCCTTCCGTATCATGCAGGTAAGGCGCGCCTTCCGGCGCAAGCTTTGAGAAGACCGCCTCGAGATCGCGCAACACGGTCGGATCGGCGTTCTCCTGAATGAGGAGCGACGCCGAGGTATGGCGGCAGAAGACGGTAAGGAGCCCCTCCGCCATGCCGGCGTTGCTCACGAATTGGGCAAGACCGCGCGTGATCTCGTAAAAGCCGCGGCCCTTGGTTTCGACCTGCAACGCAAGGCTCGTCTGACGCATAGGCGCAATCTGATCCCTTAGCAAAGAAAGTCCAGATCATTCCCGCTTGTCAGCCGCTCGCGCAGGCGATAAGCGCGGCGCAGACAAGCGGAAGGAAGAACATGCTCGAGAATCTGGTGGCGTCGGCGACCGCGTTAACATCGAGTGAGACGTTCCGACATTACGTCGGCGAGGCGGCCTTCGCGCTCGCCTGGGCCGAGGCCTTTATGGCGATCGGCGCTACCTACGCCAAGCGCATGATTCCGCTGCGCTTCATGGCGATGTTGGACAATATGCTCGGCGTCGCCGCCGGGCTCGCGTCGATGAGCCCGCCCACGATCATGAAACATGGCGTGAATTTTCCGCTGAACGCGGCGCGCATGCGCGAAATGAATCGCCTGATCGCCAGCGTGCGCGAAGCGAGCGGAACCGACCTTAACGTGGAGTGGCTCAAGCCCTTCATGCATCCGCGCGCGCTCAAGGCCGGCGAGACGGTTTTTCGCAAGAATGAGGAGGCGGACGAGGCCTTTGTCGTCGTCGAAGGGGGCGTCGAGATCGTCGAACGCGGCGTCGTCCTCGCGCCCGGCGATATTTTCGGCGAGATGGCGCTTTTCACCAAGACCGGCAAACGCACGGCGACGGCGCGCTGCACGGGCGACACGCGACTGCTCGTCATCACCTATGAGCAGTTCGAGCAGCTCTATTTTCAAAATCCCGAATTCGGCCTTTATCTCGTTCGGCTCATCGTGCGCCGCTTCGAGATGAACCATAAGGACGAGGAGCTCGAGAGCGCGTAAGCGAAAGGGCTGCGTGGCAGCGAGCCGACGATATGGGCGAGATTGCGCGCAGCGGCGCCAATGATTGCAACCTCTCCGCCGTCATGCCCGGCCTTGCGCCGGGCATCCACGAAATGGCCGCCGCGCACGATGGCGTGGATGGCCGGGACAAGCCCGGCCATGACGACGCAATGGCGGCCCCGTCTTAGCGCGATCAGTCCGTGCTGACGGCTTTTTCGCTTAGCGTCGCCTGCGCCGCGGCGAGGCGCGCGATCGGCACGCGAAAGGGCGAGCAGGACACATAGTCGAGCCCGATCTTCTCGAAAAAGGCGACGGAGGCCGGATCGCCGCCATGCTCGCCGCAAACGCCGAGCGTGATCGCGGGATTGCCGGCGCGGGCGCGCTTGACGCCGAGCGCGACGAGTTCGCCGACGCCCTCCTGGTCGATGGTGACGAAGGGATCGGCCGGCAGCAGGCCCTTCTCGACATAAGCGTTGAGGAAGGAGGCGGCGTCGTCGCGCGAAATGCCGAGCGTCGTCTGCGTCAGATCGTTCGTGCCGAAGGAGAAGAAATCCGCCGAACGCGCGATCTCGTCGGCGCGCAGCGCGGCGCGCGGCAGTTCGATCATCGTGCCGAGATGGTAGCGCGGCGCAATTCCGGTCTCCCGCTCGACGAGTTTCGCCATCTCCTCGACCCGCGCCTTGACGAGATCGAGTTCGGCGCGCGCGAAGACGAGCGGCGCCATGATCTCGATGTCGACCGGCGCGCCGGTCGAGAGACTCGCCTCGATCGCCGCCTCGAAAATCGCGCGCGCCTGCATGTCGACAATCTCGGGAAAGATCACGGCGAGGCGCACGCCGCGAAAGCCGAGCATGGGATTGAATTCGGAAAGCTGCGCGGCGCGGCGGCGCAGCTTCGCGGGATCGGCGCCCATGGCGCGCGCAACCGCCTGCAGCTCCGATTCCGAATGCGGCAGGAACTCGTGCAGCGGCGGATCGAGCAGGCGGATGGTGACGGGGAGCCCCGACATGATCTCGAAAAGCTGCTTGAAATCCTCGCGCTGCATCGGCAGAAGCTTGGCGAGCGCGGCGCGCCGCCCCTGCGCGTCGTCGGCGAGGATCATCTCGCGCACGGCGACGATGCGCTCGCCCTCGAAGAACATATGCTCCGTGCGCGCGAGGCCGATCCCCTCCGCGCCGAAACGGCGGGCGGCGCGCGCGTCGGCGGGCGTCTCGGCGTTGGCGCGGACCTTGAGGCGACGCGTCTCGTCGGCCCAATTCATCAGCACGGCGAATTCGCCAGTGAGCTCCGGCCGCTGCATTTTCACCTCGCCGGCGATGACCTGGCCGGCCGAGCCGTCGATGGTGATGCGCTCGCCCTTGCCGAAACGCCTGCCGGCGACCGTGAAGCTTTGATCCTCGTAGTCGACGCGCATCGCGCCCGCGCCGGTGACGCAGGGCTTGCCCATGCCGCGCGCGACGACGGCGGCGTGCGAGGTCATGCCGCCGCGCGCGGTGAGAATGCCTTCCGCCGCATGCATGCCGCCGATGTCCTCGGGACTCGTCTCGATGCGCACGAGAATGATCTTGCGGCCATTGGCGGCGAGCGCCTGCGCCTCCTCGGCGTCGAAGACGATTTCGCCGAAGGCCGCGCCGGGCGAGGCCGGCAGGCCCGTCGCCAGAATGTCGCGCTTCGCCGCCGGGTCGATCGTCGGATGCAGCAATTGTTCGAGCGACTGCGGCTCGACGCGGGCGATCGCCTCTTTCTTGTCGATGAGGCCCTCGCGCGCCATGTCGACGGCGAGTTTGAGCGCGGCGCGGGCGGTGCGTTTTCCCGCGCGCGTCTGCAGCATCCACAGGCGGCCCCGCTCGACGGTGAACTCCATGTCCTGCATATCGCGGAAATGGCGCTCGAGCTTTTCGGCGTATTCCTTGAATTGCGCGAAAATCTTCGGCATCGCCGCTTCGAGCGAAATCTTGTCGCCGCCCGCCGCGTGGCTCGCGGCCTGGGCTATGGGCTGAGGCGTGCGGATGCCGGCGACGACGTCCTCGCCCTGGGCGTTGACGAGATATTCGCCATAGAGTTCGCGCACGCCGGTCGAGGGATTGCGGGTGAAGGCGACGCCAGTGGCGGAATCGGCGCCCATATTGCCGAACACCATCGCCTGAATATTGACGGCGGTGCCCCAGCTCTCCGGAATATTGTGCAGGCCGCGATAGACGATGGCGCGATGGTTCATCCAGGAGGAGAACACCGCCTTGATCGCGCCCCAGAGCTGCTCGCGCGGATCCTGCGGAAATCCGCTCAGCGCCGCCTGTTCGACGATCGACTTATATTCCGCGGCGACCTTGCGCCAATCGTCGGCGGTGAGCTGGGTGTCGAGCGCGAAGCCCCTGCTCTCTTTATGGCGTTCGAGCGCCTCCTCGAACTCATGATGCGCGACGCCGAGCACGACGGAGGAATACATTTCAATGAAGCGGCGATAGCAGTCCCAGGCGAAGCGGTCGTCGCCGGAATTGCGCGCCAGCGCCTCGACCGTCTCGTCGTTGAGGCCGAGATTGAGCACCGTGTCCATCATGCCCGGCATGGAGGCGCGCGCGCCGGAGCGCACCGAGACGAGCAGCGGCCATTGCGCGTCGCTATAGGCGTGTCCGGCGATGCGGCCGACCTCGGCGAGCGCCGCGTCGACCTGCTCCGCGAGATCGGGAGGAAAGGTCTTCCCATTGGCGTAAAAATAGGCGCAGACGTCGGTCGTGATGGTGAAGCCCGGCGGGACCGGCAGGCCAATCGCGGCCATTTCCGCGAGATTGGCGCCCTTGCCGCCCAAAAGCTCCCGCATGGACGCCGAGCCTTCCGACCGACCGGCGCTGAAACTATATACCCATTTGGTCATTGCGTCGTTTTCCGGGATGGACGGGGATCGAGAGCGGGACGGCGGAAAGGCCGAAGCGGGATCGTTCGTGACGGAAAATCGCATGAGCGATCCGTCGCAATTGTCAATGCCGCCCCATCCTTTCAAAACTCATGCGAGACGCACATTCGAAACGGAAACTTCCGTCAGGAATATGAATCTTGCGCCGCGCCGACCGTCGCAGCCTCGCCATTTCCGCAAAATCGAGCCGAAAACCGTCCTTTTCCGTCCTAGAATAGCAGATCGAGGCCGGGAATAAGAGCGCGCGCCGCCAAGACGCTTAATTTTGGGGCGCCGCCCGAGCGGCGGGCGGGGATTGCGGCGGCGGGCGCTCAGGTCACATATCGGCCAAAAGCGGAGAAGATCTGACATGGCGCAGGAAGACGACGACGCCCCCCGCCGACCGGCCGCGCATGAAATCGGACAATCCCTCGACCTGCTGTCAGTCGCGGAGTTAGAGGCGCGGATCGAGGCGTTGCGTGCCGAGATCGCGCGGCTCGAAGCGGCGCGCGCCGCCAAGGACGCCGCCGGGGCCGCCGCGGAGGCCTTCTTCAAGAGATAGCCTCGTCTTGACAGGGGGCGAGCCCCCATGCCCTTTCTGCGCGCCACAACGGACCCGCACGGGCCGATCCTCCTTTTTTGAAGACTGAAAGCGCCCATGAACAGGCCCTTCCACCGCTACCGTTCGCATAATTGCGGAGAACCGAACGAGGCGCTCGCGGGCGAAAAAATTCGCCTCTCCGGCTGGTGCCACCGCATCCGCGACCATGGCGGCGTACTCTTTATCGATCTGCGCGATCATTACGGCCTCACGCAATGCGTGGTCGATCCCGATTCGCCCGCCTTCGCCCAGGCGGAGAAGCTGCGCTCCGAATGGGTTGTGCGCCTGGACGGCGAGGTGAGGAAGCGCCCGGCCGGCACGGAGAACCCCGACATGCCGACGGGCCTAGTCGAGGTCTATGTCGCCGAGATCGAGGTTTTGGGCGCCGCGGCCGAACTGCCGCTGCCGGTCTTCGGCGACCAGCTCTATCCCGAGGATACGCGGCTCAAATATCGCTTCCTCGATCTGAGGCGCGAGAAGCTGCACCAGAACATCATGCTGCGCGGGCGCATCATCGACAGCATCCGCACGCGTATGAAGCAGGCGGGCTTTTTCGAATTCCAGACGCCGATCCTGACCGCCTCCTCGCCCGAGGGCGCGCGCGACTTTCTCGTGCCCTCGCGCCTGCATCCGGGCAAATTCTACGCGCTGCCGCAGGCGCCCCAGCAATTCAAGCAGCTCCTCATGGTCGCGGGCTTCGACCGCTATTTCCAGATCGCGCCCTGCTTTCGCGACGAGGACGCGCGCGCCGACCGCTCGCCCGGCGAATTCTATCAGCTCGACGTCGAGATGAGCTTCGTCACGCAGGAAGACGTGTTCGAGGCGATGGAGCCGGTGCTGCGCGGCGTCTTCGAGGAATTCTCGGGCGGGCGCGCCGTGACGCAAAAATTTTCGCGCATTCCCTTCCGCGAGGCGATGCTGAAATATGGCTCCGACAAGCCGGATTTGCGCAATCCGCTGATCATCGCCGACATCACCGAAGAATTCGCGCGCGAGGACGTCAGCTTCAAGGCGTTCAAGGGCAAGACCGTGCGCGCGATCCCGGCGCCGGGCGCCGCCGCGCAGCCGCGCAGCTTTTTCGACAAATTGAACGATTGGGCGCGAAGCGAAGGCGCGCCGGGCCTCGGCTATGTCATCTTCGAGGAGGAAAGCGGCGCGCTGATCGGCAAAGGTCCGATCGCGAAATTCATCCCGGCGGAAGCGCAGGCGGCGATCGGGGCCAAGGCCGGCGTGAAAGCGGGCGACGCGGTCTTCTTCTCGGCCGGCGAAGAAACGGCGGCGGCGAAACTCGCGGGCGCGGCGCGCATCCGCATCGGCAATGAGCTCGGCCTCTCCAAAACCGACGTTTTCGAATTTTGCTGGATCGTCGATTTCCCGATGTATGAGTGGAACGAGGAAGATAAGAAGATCGACTTCTCGCATAATCCCTTCTCTATGCCGCAAGGGGGCATGGAGGCGCTGGAGAACCAAGACCCGCTCACGATCCTCGCCTATCAATATGACATCGTCTGCAATGGCGTGGAGCTGTCGTCTGGCGCGATCCGCAACCATCGTCCCGACATTATGAAGAAGGCGTTCGAGATCGCCGGCTATGGCGAGGAGACGCTTATCGAGAAATTCGGCGGCATGTATCGCGCCTTCCAATATGGCGCGCCGCCGCATGGCGGCATCGCCCCTGGCGTCGACCGCATCGTCATGCTGCTCGCGGGCGAGGAGAATTTGCGCGAAGTGACGCTCTTCCCGATGAATCAGCGCGCCGAGGATTTGCTCATGGGCGCGCCGTCGGAAGCGACGATGAAGCAATTGCGCGAACTGCACATCAGGCTGAATCTGCCGGAGAAGGGATAAAACGATCCCGACCGGATAATTTGACGCCTATCTCCAGGCCTGCAGCTTTGCGAGCCGGGCGAATTTCTTCGACTGGTGGCGTTCCATCCGCGTGATGACGTCGCGCAAGAAACGCACGCCTTGCGGCAGATAATCGCCCTTGTTGAGCATGACGCAGTCGGCGCGTTGCGCCATCGCGGCGTCGGTGGTCTCGGGCCGGCTGGCCACGCCTTCATGGACGAGCTGGTCGAGAACCTGCGTCGCCCAGATGACAGGGACATGCGCGGCCTCGCAGAGCCACAGGATTTCTTCCTGCATCTCGGACAGGCGCGCGAAGCCGACCTCGACCGCAAGATCGCCGCGCGCGATCATCACCGCCGTCGGATGGCGCGCCGCCGACTGAACGATCAGGCGGGGGAGATTGCGGATGGCGAGCGGCGTTTCGATCTTCAGGACAAGCGCTTGCGGAGGCTTTTCGCTGCGCCGCGCGGCGAGTTCGGCCTGCAGCAGAACGATGTCGTCGACCCGCTGAACGAAGGAAAAGCCGACGATGTCCGCCGCGCGCGCGACCAGGTCGAGATCGGCGAGATCCTTGGGCGTAAGCGGCGGAAGTTCGAGGTCGATGGAGGGGAGGTTGACGCCTTTGTCCGGCTTGAACCGCATGCCTTTCGCCCGCGCCGCAACGATTTCGATCTCCGCGCCCTCGTCATTCACGGCGACGATCCGGCCCACGGCCTTGCCGTCGTCGAAAGAGATCTCCGCGCCCGGGCGCAGCTGCGAAATGACCTGCGGAAAATTCAGTGAAAAGGCGATGGGGCCGCTGCGCCGGTCGAGGCGGGCGACAAGATGCGGGCGCTCTCCCGGATGCAGGCGGTATTTCTCCGGCGCCCGCACGGCCTCTATCCGCAGCTTCGGCCCCGCAATGTCCATCAGAACCCGGCAGGGCCGGCCGAGACGCCGCGAGGCGGCGCGGACATTGTCGATCATATGCGTCCATGCCGCGGCGTCGTCATGGGCGCAATTGATGCGGGCGCAATCCATGCCGGCGTCGATCAGCGCCGCGACGAGGCTCGCGTCGGCCGCGGCTTCGCTCGGCAGCGTCGCCATGATGCGCGCCTGGCGCGCGCCCTCGCAGTCGCCGAAGATTTGGTCGCAGGCGCGGATCAACGCATCCTCCCCCGCGCGCATCGCTTCGCGCGGCGGATAGTCCGCTTCTTCGCCGCAAAGTCTGCGCAGGGTCGCGAGCAACGCGTCGAGCGCCGTCATGACATCCGCTTCGCTGCGGCCGAGCGAGGAGAGGCCGTAAGCGGAAAGGCGCAGTTGCAGCAGGGTCAAATCATGGCTGCGGAGCGCGAGATAATGGGCGAGATTGCGCGCCCCCGCGCTCGTCGCCTCCCAATCCAGAAGGCGCGTCTCGCCTTCGCGCGCCACGGCGTCGCGCAGCGCGGCGACCTCGTCTCGAATTTGGCGCAGCTCAAGCGTCGCGTCGGCGGCTTTCAGGCCCTCGTCCATATCTGTCGCATATCTTGCCATGAGCGCCACCTGCGCCGAGCAAGATGACGGATTTATTACGAGGCGCCCCGCGCGTGGCGTAACGGACCGGCGGCCAGGTTTTTAGGGACGCGCTAGGCCCCCGCCTTGCCACGCCCCGCGCCCTTCCCTATAAACCCGCCGGCGCCTGCGTTTCCGACACCCCTGGAGGCGAAGCGGCGCTTTTTCTTTTGACTAAAGGACACCGACATGGCCGAGACCAAAAAGCTCGCGGCCACGGTGCGCAGCGGGACAGGCAAGGGGGCCGCCCGCAGCGTTCGCCGTGAGGGCCGCATTCCAGCAGTATTATATGGCGGCGGCGAAGCGCCGCAGCCGCTCTCGCTGGACAAAAAGAACGTCACCCAGCTCATCTTCGCTGGCCATTTCCTCACGACGATCTTCGAACTCGACATCGAGGGCAAGAAGGAGCGCGCCATCCCGCGCGACTATCAGCTCGACGTCGTTAAGGACACGCCGCTCCATGTCGATTTCCTGCGGCTGAAGCCGGGCTCGCGCCTGCGCGTCAACGTGCCAGTGCATTTCGTTAATCACGACGCCTCGCCCGGCCTGAAGCGCGGCGGCTCGCTCAACATCGTCTTTCATACGATCGAGATGCTGGTCCCGGCGGATAATATTCCCGAGGCCGTCACCGCCGATCTGACGGGCCTCGACTTCAACGATTCGCTGCAGATTTCGGCGATCCCGCTGCCGGAAGGCTGCAGGCCGACGAACCCCGAGAAGAATTTCACCGTCGCGAGCCTGACGCCGCCGGCCGGGGCCGGCGCCGAAGAGGCGCCTGCCGCAGCCGCCGCGCCAGCGAAGGCCGCCCCGGCCAAGGCCGCTCCGGCGAAGGAAGAGAAGAAGAAATAGCCCCCTGTCCCTCTCCCGCAGCGCTTCGCTCGCGGGAGAGGGAAGGCTAACGGTCGGCGCTCTCGCGACGCGCCGACGCAGCGCCGGTTCTACTCCCTCTCCTGGGCGGCGGGAGAGGGTTGAGGTCTTTCATGCTGCTCCTTGTCGGCCTCGGCAATCCCGGACGCGCCTACGCCAGGAACCGTCACAATATCGGCTTCATGGCGCTCGAAGCCATCGCCAAGCGCCACGGCTTTCCGCAGGCGCGGGCGCGCTTTCAGGGCCTTCTCAGCGAAGGGACGATCGCCGGCGCGCGCGTCCTGCTGCTCGCGCCGCAGACCTATATGAACGAGAGCGGCCGTTCGGTTGGCGAGGCCGCGCGCTTTCACAAGATCGGCCTCGACGAGATCGTTGTCATGCATGACGAACTCGACCTCGCGCCGGCCAAATGCCGCATCAAGACCGGCGGCGGCGTCGCCGGCCATAATGGCCTGCGCTCCATCACCGCCCATATCGGCAATGACTATAAGCGTGTGCGGCTCGGCATCGGCCATCCCGGCGACAAGGCGCTGGTGCATTCCTATGTGCTGAGCGATTTCGCCAAGAGCGAGGAGCCCTGGGTTTCAGCGCTGTGCGAGGCGCTCGCGGACAACGCCGCGCTCCTCGTCAGGGGCGACGACGCCGGCTTGCAAAACAGACTGCATCTCGCGCTTCAGGCCAAGGGCTTCGACGCCGTAAAGCGCGTCGGCGAGGCGTGAATTTCTCCTAAACCATGGATGAACAAAGGTTTCAGCGCTGATTCAGGGCGGCTATGCGAAAGTCGGCGCGTTGATCGGGACTGGCCAGAAAGCCGGTCCCGATAGGGGGCCTAGCCCAGGAGTCCATCCATGATCCGCACAGCCATTTTCGCCGCCGCCCTTCTCGCCGTCGCGCCCGCCTTGGCGCAGGCCGCGCCGGTCGGCAAACATCACGCGCCGTCGACGGCGACGCATATTCATCACGCAAAAGCCGAGGCGCGCGTCGATATCAATACGGCGACCGTCGAGCAGCTCATGTCCGTCAAGGGGCTGAGCAAGACCCAGGCCGAATCGATCGTCCAGGGCCGTCCGTTCAAAAACGTCGAGGAACTCACGGCGGCCAATATCCTGCCCGCCGACGTCTTCGCCATGGTTAAGGATCGACTGACGGTCACGAAATAATCGGCCACGCCGTCTTGAGTTAACGCCCGCCGCCTCGGCGGGCGTTTTCGTTTGCGGCGCGCGCCCCTTTCCCAAAGCGGCGCAAGCGCCTATATTCGAAACGCCGCCGCTTGCGACGGCTATGGCGATAAACGGACACCGCAATAAACCATTCGGACCCGGGGGCGGTACCCGGCGCCTCCACCCAAGCCCGTCGGAGACGGCGGGTTTCGGCGGGGGCGAAATAGGATCGACGAGGGCGTAAAGGGTGATTTTTCGCTCGGCATGATACCGCCGTTATCGGGTCAAACCTTATAGTTGCCAACGACAACTATGCTCCGGTGGCCGTCGCCGCGTAATGCGGCGCCCAAACTGGGAATCAAGTCCTAAGGGTTAGCGCCTTTAGGCGGGGTCAGGAGGCGCCTGGCAACAGAAGCCTCCACTTCATTCATTCGCGCCGGCGCTCCGCAAAGCGCGGCGGGAGACAATTTTAAGAAAGCCGGTCGCCTGGTCGGATCGCGCTTTCCCAAAGGCGCTCTGGCGTGAGGCGATGGCGAAAGATCTGATCCGTTACGATCTCCTTGTGCAGGACGCGATGCGCGGCGTGATGCGCAAAGTGCTCGCCGATGTCGCCGAGAACGGCCATCTGCCGGGCGAACATCACTTCACCATCAGCTTTCGCACCGACGCGCCGGACGTCGCGATCTCGCGGCGCCTCGCCGAGCAATGGCCCAAAGAGCTGACGATCATTTTGCAGCATCAATATTCAAATCTCGAAGTCGACGACGTGGGCTTCGGCGTCACCCTGTCCTTCCGCTCGATCCCCGAACATCTCTACATTCCCTTTTCCGCCGTCACCGGCTTCTTCGACCCCGCGGTCGAATTCGGCCTGCGTTTCGAAAGCGGCGAAGAAGCGGGCGAGGAAGAGGAGACGGAAGAGGTCGCGCGCCTCGCCCCGGTGAGCGACAAGCCCGCGGCGAAGCCGGCGCCGGCAAAGGCCGAAGCCGGGGAAAAAGCCAAGAAAACGGCCCCCGTCGAAGCCGAGGCCGGCGACGCCAAGGTCGTCTCGATCGACGCCTTCCGCAAAAAGACCTGATGGGCGAGATCATCAATCTGCGCCGCGCCCGCAAGGCGCGCGAGAAACGCGCGAAGGATGACGAGGCGCAGCAAAACCGCGTCGCGCATGGACGCCCGAAATCCGAACGCGAACTGACCGCCGCGCAGGCGCGTTTAGAGACGGCGAAGCTCGACACGCATAAGGTGGAAAGCGAAACGGACGATAGAGCGTGAGCGAAGCGCCCGCGGCGGCGCCCTCCGTGCGCGTCGTCAAACATTCGATCGTGATCGCCGGCCATCGCACCAGCGTCTCGCTGGAGGATGCCTTCTGGCGGGCGCTGAAGGACATCGCCGCCAGGGAAGGCGTTTCGCTCGCGGCGCTGGTCGCGCGCGTCGACGCGGCACGCGGCGACGCCAATCTCTCCTCGGCGCTGCGGGTGTTCGCGCTGGAGCGGGCGCTGGAGGCGCGTGAAACGCCCCCAAGCCCCTCACCTTACCTCTCCCCGTAAACGGGGAGAGGGGTCATCAGCGCCGCGCCAACCATGGACGACGGAGAGCGTGACGGCGCCGCCCCTTCTCCCCGCTTGCGGGGAGAAGTGAGATGAGGGGCCAGGGGATTGCGCGCGATAAACACCCGAAACAGTGATTCGCCTTCCGTTCTCCTATATGATTGAAGAATCATGAAGAGCCTCCCGCCCGAAATAGAAGATTACGCGCCGGAAAGCGGCAGCCTCGCCGCGCGCGCGGCGGCGAGCGCCGGGCGCCCCCGCTATCTCGATGCGCTCAATCCCGAGCAGCGCGCCGCGGTCGAGACGCTCGACGGCCCCGTGCTGGTGCTCGCTGGCGCCGGCACCGGCAAGACGCGGGCGCTCACCACTCGCATCGCCCATATTCTCGCGCTCGGCAAAGCGCGCGCCTATGAAATCCTCGCCGTCACCTTCACCAATAAGGCGTCGCGCGAAATGCGCGAGCGCGTCGAGGCGCTCGTCGGCGAAGGCGCGCAGGCCATGCAATGGCTCGGCACCTTTCACGCCATCAGCGCCAAAATTCTGCGCCGCCACGCCGAACTCGTGGGACTCAAGCCCAATTTCTCGATCCTCGACACCGACGATCAGATCCGCCTTTTGAAGCAGGTGCTGCAGGCGGAGAATATCGACGACAAGCGCTGGCCGGCGCGCGCGCTCGCCATGCGCATCGACGGCTGGAAGAATCGCGGCCTCGCGCCGGCGCAGGTTCCAGCCGCGGAAGCGGAGAGCTTCGCCAATGGCAAGGGCGCGGCGCTTTACGCGCTTTATCAGGAGCGGCTCAAGGTTCTGAACGCCGTCGATTTCGGCGATCTGCTGATGGAGAGCCTGCGGCTCTTTCGCGAAAACCCCGACGTGCTCGCCGACTATCAGCGGCGCTTCAAATATATTCTCGTCGACGAATATCAGGACACCAATGTCGCGCAATATCTGTGGCTGCGGCTGATCTCGCAGGGAAGGCGCAATGTCTGCTGCGTCGGCGACGACGATCAGAGCGTCTATGGCTGGCGCGGCGCCGAGGTCGAGAACATCCTGCGCTTCGAGCAGGATTTTCCCGGCGCGAAAATCATCCGCCTCGAACGCAATTATCGCTCGACGGGACATATTCTCGCCGCCGCCTCGCATCTCATTTCCCATAATGAAGGCCGGCTCGGCAAAACGCTCTTCACCGACGGCGACGACGGCGACAAGCCGACGCTCACCGGCGTCTGGGACAGCCAGGAAGAAGCGCGCGCCATCGGCGAGGACATCGAGCAATTGGGCCGCAAGGGCCATTCGCTCGAAGAGATCGCCATTCTCGTGCGCGCCTCGTTCCAGATGCGCGAATTCGAGGAGCGCTTCGTCGAGATCGGCCTGCCCTATCGCGTCATCGGCGGCCCGCGCTTCTATGAGCGACTCGAAATCCGCGACGCCCTCGCTTATCTGCGCTGCGTCGCGCAGCCCGCCGACGATCTCGCCTTCGAACGCATCGTCAATACGCCGAAGCGTGGCCTCGGCGACGCGACGCTGCAATTGCTGCATGAATATGCGCGGCGCGAACGCGTTCCGCTGATGCAGGCGGCGCGGTTTCTGACCGAGAGCGAAGAGCTAAAACCCAAGCCGCGCGGCGCGCTGAGAAGCCTGATCGGTGATTTCGACCGCTGGCGCACGCTGATCGACGCAAAGCCGCAGCATGAGCTCGCGGAGCTCGTGCTCGACGAATCCGGCTATACGGAAATGTGGCGCCAGGACAAGACGCCCGAGAGCGCCGGCCGGCTCGACAACTTAAAAGAGCTCGTGCGCGCGATGGAGGCCTTTCCCGATCTCGCCGCCTTTCTCGAACATGTGTCGCTGGTGATGGAGGCGGATAGCGCCACGGATCAGCAGCAACGCGTGTCGATCATGACGCTGCATGGCGCGAAGGGCCTCGAATTCGAGACCGTCTATCTCCCCGGCTGGGAGGAAGGGCTGTTTCCGAGCCAGCGCACGCTCGACGAGCAGGGGCGCGCGGGACTCGAGGAAGAACGCCGCCTCGCCTATGTGGGGCTCACTCGCGCCAAGCGGCGGGCGAAGATTTTTTTCGCGAGCAATCGCCGCATTCACGGGCTGTGGCAGCCGACCGTGCCCTCGCGCTTCATCGACAATCTGCCATCCGGCAATGTCGAGGTGGTCGAGGCGCCGAGCGCCTCGCAATATGGAAGCTATGGCGTCTCGCGCTTCGCCAATCTCGACGCTTACGATTCCGATTATGCGACGCCGGGCTGGAAGCGGGCCAAGGCGGGCGCCGATTTCGCGCGCGGCGAGCCCATGCGCGAGTCGCGTCCTTCGCGCGGAAAGCAGCCGACAACGATCGAAGGCGAAGTCCTCGCGCGCTCATCCGCCGCCGCGCGCCACAAGGCCGGCGCCAGAGTGTTTCATCTCAAATTTGGCCCCGGAACGGTGGCGGCGGTGGACGGCAATAAGCTCACCGTCGATTTCGACAAGGCCGGCCGCAAGATGGTGCTGGAGAGTTTTGTGCAGGCGGGCTAGCATACTACGCTTGTCGTAGAACGTAAAACATAGTAGTCTCAGCCATGATCAAGTCTTGGGCGAATAGCGCTACGCGGCGATTCGCCGAGGACGGGAAGAGCAAATTCTCCGGTCTGGACGAAGAGCTGGCCATGGACTTGTTGGCGGCGCTCGATGCAGCCGAGCGGCTAAGCGACCTCAGTCCGTTGAAATCGGTAGGCTTGCATAAGCTGAGCGGGGACCGCTCGGGACAATGGGCGATCAAAGCCAATGGCCCATGGCGAATATGTTTCAAATTCGAGGACGGACACGCACATGACGTCGAAATCGTCGACTACCACTGAGCCGCGCGGCGCCATGCGCGCCGTCCACCCCGGCCGAATTCTCAAACGTGAACTCACGGCGCGCGAGATGTCGGCCAACCGCCTCGCGCTCGCGCTACGCCTCAACTCCGGCCGGATCGTCGAAATATTGAACGGCAAGCGCGGCATCTCGCCTGAGACGGCGCTGCGGCTCGGCCGCTATTTCGGCAATGGCCCGCGCTTCTGGCTCAATCTGCAGACCGCATATGAGCTTGCGATCGCGGAAGCGGAGATCGGCGCAAAAGTCGTCGCCGAGGTGCAACCCGACCTCGCGTGAAGGGTAATGCTCAAAAACCCTCGCGACTGCTGCCCGGTCAAATGAAAAGTAAGCCGGCTTGTTGTCAATGTGTCAATAAAACGCTTTGGCTCAATTAAGCAGGAAACATTCAAGTGCAATATTGCACTGTCAACAGCAAGTGCATTGCTCCAAATCAAAAAATTGATTTAATAAATGAGAGCCTTGGTCAAAGCCCAATAAATTAAAGCATTTTTAAAGGTTGTTAAAATGAGGCCTATTTGCAAAGTTTTCCATGCCACAAAGCTGGTTGTGCAATTGACGCGCTCATGACAGCCGTAAAATCCTCGCATCTCGAAGAGGCGAGGACATAAATGCTCACCAATAGCCGCGATATCATCCGCCGCCTTGAACGCGAGGGCTGGCGACTTGTGCGCTCCAAAGGCTCGCATCGCCAGTTCAAGCATCCGACGAAAGCCGGCCGCCTGACCGTGGCGCACCCGAAGAAAGACATGCCGCCAAAAACTGTGCTCAGCATTTATGAAAGCGCAGGTTGGCCAAGAGACTAATTTACTCAGCCGCCTGCTTTTGCGCCCACGGCGCTTCGACCGCGATAACAATTTCCGCGTTGGCGAAACTCTCCGCCCATTTCGGATCGGCCCGCAGGACCTCAAAATCTCGCGGCTCGGGAATCGGCAGGCCGTCCTCGCGCATCCCCTCCGCCCAAAGGGTCAACGCCTCGCTGGCCATCGCGAAAATGTCGTCAATCTCATCGGCGGCCGAAAAGCAGCCCGGCGCGTCGGGAAAGCTCATGCCATAGGCGCTGTTCTCATCCTTATGGACGATGACGATATAGGGCTTCATCCGGCAGTCTCGGGCTTGCGTCGCACCATCATACCGAAATCCGGCCGCCTCGGCTAATCGG
The DNA here is from genome assembly GCF_036576025.1 of Methylocystis borbori. Classification (NCBI taxonomy): domain Bacteria; kingdom Pseudomonadati; phylum Pseudomonadota; class Alphaproteobacteria; order Hyphomicrobiales; family Methylocystaceae; genus Methylocystis; species Methylocystis borbori. The sequence continues at coordinate 40,720 of NZ_JAZHYN010000030.1, forward strand.
CGCGTCGCGCCACATAGCGGCTGTTGCCGCGATGCCACAGTCGTCGGTTTTCGTAACCATTCTTCGCCAAGCTCTTCTCTCCTCGATTCACAAGGCGCGAGTGGCGCTCTACATAGGAAGAGGAGCGATGGCGAATTGCCGCGGGACGGCCTTGCGCCCATATGTTTTCCATCGGAATGCGCCGCCAACCTCCCGCTGGGGGTGTGCGCGAGGAACGGCTATGACTGCTGTCCGCGGAACGAAGCGAAGCCTTGGGCTTGCCCTTGCGACGACGACGGCGGTCTGGCTCTTCGCCGCGCCCGCGCTCGCGGAACAATATGCGCCGCGCCGGGCTGAAATCTTCTCGCCTCCCGCCGTCGTGGCGTTGACGGGGCTGGAGCTGGCGCCCCTGCGCGCGCCGCAGGGCGATCCGGATTTTACCTTCGCCGAGGCCGTTCCGGCCGCCGTCCTTCTGGATGCGGAAGTGCGCCCAACGCCCGGCGAGACCGACCCGCTCGACCTCGCCTGGAGCCTCCTTGCCGAGGAAAATCGGGCGCTTGCGCTCGCTGTCGGCTCATGGGCCGGCGAAAGAGGCGTCACGCTGGAGCGCCGCCGCCTGCGCGCCGCGCTGGCGCGCGCCTACGCCGCCCGGAGCTTCGCGCCTTTCTGGATCGAGAACGGCGAATGGCGCGCCTCCGCAGCGCCGGCCTTGGCGCGTCTCGCCGCCGCGGGCGACGATGGGCTCGAC
>NZ_JAZHYN010000031.1:0-40561 GCF_036576025.1 Methylocystis borbori
GCGGCGGCGCGCGCCGGCTGCGGGCGGGGCTTCGCCTGCGGCTTCTCCTTCGGCGCGTCCACCGACACCGGAGGCAGGGTCGTGCTGGCGTCTTGCGCCAAAGCAGCGCCGCCGAGCGTCGAAGCGAATGCAGTCGCGACGCAAATAGCCAGCGCGGAAGCCCCGCAAAGGGGATTCAACGCCAAGGGAAGAGAATTGCGCAGTTTCTCCAAAGATTTTGATGAAGCTATATTATGCATTGCCTCCGCCTTTCCTGCATTTGCATTGCCGAGCATGCTATTTTGTTAGGTTTCAGGCGCGAGAGCTGTCAATCGATCAAAGGCTTAGTTTAGAATGGATGTAGCTGCCACAGTAACTCAATTTCTTAATGTTGCTAAAATGCATCATTTTGTGCGGTAGACTGGAATAAATTCCAAATAGTGACGAGCTTCTAAAGAAGAACCATTGTAATCTAGCCCGTCATTCCCCGCGTACTATGGAATTGTTCCAGATAACGCCCGCTTGCATTCGCGAGATATTCATCGAGATGGATTCGGCCTGATCGATTCGCGCTGGAAGCGAGGGCGCGCGCGAACGCCCGGGACCTCGACGGCGCCGCGGATTAACGGTATCGAGCGAGTTCAAACGCCGGTTGCGAGACGTGCTCGATCTGACTCCGCAGGACTGGACGGCCATTGGCCTTTCCGTGAAAGTCGCCACGATCGCGACGCTCGCCGCGCTCCCTTTGGCGCTTCTCGCGGCTTACGCTCTGGCGCGCTGGCGTTTTCCGGGCCATGGCGCGCTCAACGCCGTCACGCATCTTCCCCTGGTGCTGCCGCCGGTCGTCACCGGTTTCGTCCTGTTGCTGCTCTTTGGACGGCGCGGCCCGCTCGGCGCGTTTTTCGCCGACTATCTCGGGATCGTTTTCGCCTTCCGCTGGACCGGCGCGGCGCTCGCCGCCGCGGTGATGAGCTTTCCGCTTATGATCCGGCCGATCCGCTTGTCTTTCGAAAGCGTGGATCGGCGCCTGCCCATGGCCGCGCGCTCGCTCGGCGCGAATCCCTTCTGGGCTTTTCTTGTCGTCGAACTGCCGCTGGCGCTGCCAGGCGTCATGGTCGGCGTGATTTTGGGTTTCGCGAAGGCCTTGGGCGAATTCGGCGCGACCATCACGTTCGTCTCCAACATACCGGGCGAAACGCGCACCATTCCGGCCGCGATCTACAGCCTGATCCAGACCTCGGACGGCGATGCGGCGGCGATGCGGCTCGCCATCATCTCGGCGGCGATCGCCGTGATCGCGCTCACGGTTTCGGAGATGCTGCAAAGGCGCGCGCGGTACGGAACGTGATCGCGCTCGACGTGACATATGCGCGCGGCGCCTTCTCGCTCGTCTGCGCCTTCGAGAGCGCGGCCCGCGTCCTCGCGGCGCATGGCGCGTCGGGCGCGGGCAAATCGACGCTCGCCAATCTGATCGCGGGGCTCGCGCGGCCCGACTCGGGCAAGATCATCCTTGGCGGCGAAACCATCGTCGACGTCTCTCGCGGTGTTTTCGTTCCGCCCGAGCAGCGCAGGGTCGGCTTCGTCTTTCAGGACGCGCTTCTCTTTCCGCATTTGAAAGTGCGCGCCAATATTCTTTTCGGCCGCTTCTTTACGCCTAAGGCGGAGCGCCGCGTCGCTTTCGAGCCCGTGGTCGAGACGCTCGGCGTTTCGCATCTCCTCGATCGCTGGCCGGCGACGCTTTCGGGCGGCGAGCGTCAGCGCGTCGGCCTTGCGCGCGCCTTGCTCGCGTCGCCGCGCCTTCTCGTCATGGATGAGCCCATGGCCTCGCTCGATCGCCCGCGCCGGCATGAGATCATGACGCTGATCGAGCGGATGCGCGACGAATTCGCCATTCCGATTTTTCTGGTGTCGCACGCCTCCGAGGAGATCGAGCGCCTCGCCGACGAGGCGCTTGTGTTCGACCAGGGACGCATCATCGCGCAGGGGGCGCCTTCCGAGGCGCTGCCGGGCGCGAGCCGCCTGATTGAAGGCGGCCGCTTCGCGATTGTGAGCGGCCTCGCGGCGAAGGTCGCCAAGATAGACGAACGCTACGGCGTCACGCGGCTCGCGCATCCCGCGGGCGAAATCATTGTCGCGGCGCGTCTCGCCGAAGGACCCGTCCGCGTCAGCATTCGCGCGACGGATGTGGCTCTGGCGAAGACGAGATCGACGGATACGAGCGTGCGCACGACGCTACGCGGACGCCTCGTCAAGATCGATGCGACCGACAGCCCCTTAGCCTTCGCGACGATGGAGCTTGTCGGCGGCGAGCGGCTTATCGCCGCAGCGACGCGGCTCGCGATGGACGAATTGGGCCTGAAGATCGGCGACGAAATCTTCGCGCTGGTGAAGTCGGTGGCGCTCGACGAACGCGAAATATGAAGCCCTCAAAGCGTCTTTTTCCCGCCGTTGCAATTTTGCGTCGGTGTGGGCGGCGATTCTGCGAGCTTGCGAAGAGGCGCGAAGATTTCCATCAGACGCACGCAAGATGCGTCTTTTTATATCTTGCTCTCGCCGGCCGCCGGGCCTTACTTGAGAATCGCGACAGACAATAATTCTCGCTGAAGGGAGAAAGATGATGAAGATTTCCGCACGGAACGTTCTCGACGGCGTGGTTAAGGACGTCAAGAAGGGGGCGACCACCGCTCACGTTCTGATTGATGTGAGCGGCATGACCGTCACGGCGTCCATCACCAATGAATCGGTCGATGAACTCGCCCTCAAAGCCGGCGCGAAGGTGAAAGCGATCATCAAATCGTCGGACGTGATCGTCGCGGTCGATTGATCCTTTCGTTGAAGGGGAGAGTCGAACGCATCGCTTCGACTAAGCGTTTGGAGCGCGGGGTTCTTTCTTCCCTTCACGGGCCATTGAAATGCACCGCGCCGAACTGCGCGCAATCATAGCCGCCAAAGGCCTCGGCGCGCTCTCGGAAAGCGGCGCTCGCGCAAAAGCGAACGAGCTTTTGAAAGGGCGGATCGAAATAGGCCCTGCGCCATATGAGCAGATCGAAGCGCTCCACGACCAAGGGCGTGAACTCGAGCTGAAATTGACGCGCCGCCGCTTCGATCCCTAACCCCACGTCCGCGCGGCCGGCGGCGATCGCCATGGCGAGATCCGATTCCGAGCGCTCGATCGCGTCCACCGATTTCAGATCGGACTTGCGCAATCCCTCCTTGGCGAGCAGCGCCGAGAGCACCAGTTCGCTGCCGGCCTCGGGCTGGCGGGACTGAAATCGAAGGTCCCCGATATCCGAAAGCCGTTTGATCGGACGGCCCAGTTTCGCCGAATACATGACGCCGCGCGTGCGCTTGGCCCATTCGATAAGCGCGACCGGCTCTCCCGCGAAAGATTTGCTCACAGGCTGCACATTCCATTCGTCGGACTTCGCGACTGGGATATGCAGGCCGGCGGCGATGCAGGCGCATTCCCGCATTCGCGCCAGGCCGTCGAGGGCGCCGTCCATCAGCGCGGCGATTCCGGAACGCGATTCCCGCAAGGCCCATTCGAGCAAGGGATCATGTCCGCCGGCCATCACCAGAGGGTAGTCGGCGCCGGCCGTTCGCCTGTTTGGCCGCTCGGCCTCAGAGCCGCTGGCGGCGATCCAGCTCTCGATCTCTTCCCGGGGAAAGAGGAGTTTCCCCGTGACGCGCCGGAAGGGAAGCGCCTCCTCGGCGACGAGGTCGTAAACTTTTCGCTCCTTCACCCGCAGTAGAGCGGCAAGTTCGCGGGTCGTCAAATATTCCGCCATCAGCCGTTCCATATCCGCAGCGCCGTGCGTAAAAATAGCCATAAAAAACATAGTTAGGAAGATCGACGGGCGACGTGCGGCGCCGATCCATTCTCATATCAACAGAAATATCCAAAAAACCGCGACATAGGGCGGCGAGACGCTGCGCCTATATGAGTTAATGTACGTATTTTACGCATGACGCGCTATATAGGGAAATTATAGAGTGAAATGCGGTTTATCGCATATTGGCGCGGCTCCGGCCGTTTACGCCGAGCGAACTCAAGGAGCCTTAAATGATTGATTTCCGTAGCATCGTCCTGGCGCTGGCGATCGTGTCATGCGCGGCGCGCGTTGGAGCCGAAACGCCCGCGGCCTCGGCTCAAAAGGGCGGAGAGGCTTCGCCGCCCGTCGTCACGGTTTTCGCCGCCGCCAGCCTCAAGAACGCGCTCGACGCGGCCGCCGCCGCCTATAAGGAGAAGACGGGCGTCGAATTGACGGTGAGCTATGCCGGCTCCATGGCGCTCGCCAAGCAGATCGAGGCCGGCGGACCGGCCGAAGCCTTCATCGCCGCCGACGTGGCTTCGATGGACTATCTCGCCGAGAGAAATCTCATTCAGCCGAAGACGCGCTTCAATCTGCTCGGCAATACGCTTGTGCTGGTCGCGCCGCGCACCGCGAAACTCGATAAGGTGGCGCTCACGAAAGAAGCTTTCGCCGCCGCGATCGGGTCCGGGAAAATCGCGACCGGCGACGTCGCTTCCGTTCCGGTCGGCAAATATGCGAAAGCCGCCCTCGATAAGCTGGGCCTGTGGAGCGTCGCCGAGCCGCATTTCGCCTTCACCGATAATGTGCGCGCCGCGCTCACATTCGTCGCGCGCGAGGAAGCGCCGCTCGGCATTGTCTATCTGACGGACGCCAAATCCGAGCCGAAGGTCAAGATCGTCGCGACTTTTCCGTCGAGTTCGCATCCGCCGATCGTCTATCCCGCCGCGCTGACCGCGAGCGCCAAGGGCGAAGCGGCGGGGAAATTTCTGGATTTTCTGAAAGGCCCGGCGGCGAAAGCGATCTTCGTCGACCAGGGATTCACCGTCCTCAAGTAATCTGAGAATTCGCGCCGCCATTCCTGCATTAACCCTTTCGGAATGGCGGCGCCTGTTGAGCCTTCAAACTTCGGCCTGGAGCCTGTTCGCGAAACCATCGATTCACGAACAGGCTCCTGGTTTTGAAATGACGCATTTCCCGCCAAACCGGCATCCGCTTCGGCGGGGAAAAGGCTTTAGAAATTCACTTTCGTCGCCACATAGAAGCTGCGGCCGGGGCTGGGATAGCCGTCGGTCGTCACATAGAGCTTGTCGAAGAGATTGCGCACGCCGGCCTGGAATTTGACGTTGTCGGCAGGCTGATAGTCGAGATTGAAATTCGTCAGGAAATTGGAGCCGGTCCGGTAATAGACATTCCCGTTCGTGGTGGCGGTCCAGCGATTGGTCGCCATCTCAATGTTCGGCGTGAAGGTCAGCTCTCGGATCGGACGATAGCCGGCGTAGAGAATGAGCTTTGCGTCGGGCACGCCGATTGGCTGGAGCGTGACGATCCCCGTGACCGTGGTTCCCGAGAAATTGAACACGGTCGGCGCATTCAGGCGCCGACGGATCAGCGTCAGATTGCCGCCCAGCGAGAAATCCTCGCGCACGAAATAATCGGCCGATATCTCCGCGCCCCCGAAGCGGGCGCTGCCGACATTCTGCTGCTGCGTGGTGGGGACGCCATCCGGCCCGAGGAGGGGAACGCCCTGGATGAATCTGTCGACAAGGCTGTAGAAGAGGTCGACCGAGACGCGGCTGCCGGGCGCGAATACGCTGGACCAGCCGAGATCGAAATTGGTGGCGCGTTCGGGCTTCAGTCCGGGATTGGACGTCTGGCCGCCAAAGCGCGAGCTGAATCGCTCGAACAGCGTCGGGTAGCGGGTTCGGCTCGAAACGTTGAAATAGAGGCGATCCTGGTCGGTGTAATGCCAGATCGCGGCGCCCTGATAATTGGGCGCCTGCACGTCCTTGGGCGTATATCGGAAGAAGCCGCGATCCGACGTAAACTCATCGGCCTGTCGCAAATGCCGCCAGTCGTAGCTGAAGCCGGCGACGAGATCGATATCCTTGCGCGGATGGAACGTGTTTTCGACCGCGACCGAATAAGTGTCCTCCTGGCTTGTCTGAAGCGGCTCGAACAAGCAGGGCACGCCGGTGAAGCATCCGCCGCGCGCGCCCGACACGCCGAAAGTATTCCGGCCGAAACCTTGCTGCTGTTCGCCATGATTGTCGAAGCGATAGAAGAACAGGCCTTTCAGCGTGTCGATGTCGCCAAATTGCGTGCCCGCCTCGACCTCGGCCCCAAGAGAATAATCCATATAGGGGCTGATGAAGGAACGCTGCTGGGATTGAACGAAGAATGTCGGATTGTCATAGGCGATGAGGCCATTATCGAATTTGGTCCAATAGCCGCGCGTCTTGACATAGGAGGCGTCGCCGAGCTGGGTCTTGGAGAGGAAATAGAGATTCTGCACCCGCCAGTAAGGCCATCTCCAGAAGCGTTGGCTCGAGAGCGGATCGGTCGTATGGAGCGGCGCGCCCTTCTGGCCTTCCTGGCGGTTGAAGCTCAGCGAATATTCGTCCGTCGCATTGGGCGTGATGCCGACCTTGGCGGCGATGTTAAAGTCGCGCGAATAGGATTGGCCGCGCATGCCCCAGCCTTGCGCCAGCGTCGACTTGTAGCTCTCGGGCAGCATCCAGCCGTCCATGGTTTGAAAGGTGCCGCTGAGCTGGGCGTAATAGAGATCCCTCTTGGTGCCGGCGTAGGCGTAGGCGCGCGGTCCGAGGAATGTGCCGTCGCGGCCGAATTCAAACTTCGCCCGTCCTTCGAGCTCCACTTCGCGCGACGGCTTGCGCGTGACGAGATTGATCTGGCCGCCCATGCCGCCCGGCCCGTCGAGCACCGAGACATAGCCTTTGGCGATCTGCACTTCGGCGATATCGGCGGTGAGAAAACGCGAGAAGTCGAGTCGGTTGTCGGCGGGCAGATAGACGCGCACGCCGTCGACGGTGAGCGGCACCTGCCAGCGGTCGAAGCCGCGCACGTAGATGTTCTGCTCGTTGCGCGTGCCGCCGACAAGCTGGCTGTTGACGCCCGGCGCGAGATTGACCGCGGCGTCCAGCGTATCGCGAGAGAAAGTCTCCATCTGCCGGTTGGTGATCGTATAGCCGCCGAAGTCGTCGGTATGCTGCTTTGGCGTCGGGCCGTTGTCGGCGGTCGCTATATTGTCGTCGCCCGTCCCAGCGCCGCTCGGCGCGCCCGCGCCGGTCCCCGTTCCGGTTCCAGATCCCTGACCCGGCGCGCCGGGCCGCGTCGGGACGGCGAGCCGTCCCTGGCCCACCTTGATCTCGCCGAGCTCGAAGGCCTTGGGCGCGCGGATCTCGATCGGCGGCAAGGTAGTTTGAGCCATGCTTGGCGTCGCCAGCGCCAGCAGAACGCCGCCCGAAAGAGCCGTCGACGCGAATAGTCTAGTCATGATCGCCCCCATTGATCGTCAGAGAGAGTTGAGAAAGGCCAGCAGCGCGTCGCGCTGCTTTTCCGAGAGTGTGCGAAAGGCGTCGGCTGCGGCCTGCGCTTCGCCGCCGTGCCAGAGGATCGCCTCGGCGACGCTGCGAGCGCGGGCGTCGTGCAGGTAATTCGCGCCGTCGCCGAATTTGCCGGCGAGCCCGAGACCCCAAAGCGGCGGCGTGCGCCAGTCGCGCGGGCCGGCGTCGTAATCCTCGCGCCCGTCGGCGAGGCCGTCGCCCATGTCGTGCAACAGCAGATCCGTGTAGGGATGAATCGCGACGCCGTTCAGCGCCGGCTGTGCGGGAAAGGCGCCGACATGCAGCGTCTCGCGATGACAGGCCGCGCAGCCGCTGCTCTGGAACAGCGCCTCGCCTTGCGTGACGAGAGGGTCGGCGGCGCCGCGGCGCGCCGGAACCGCCAGCAGCCGGATATAGTCGGTCGTTTCCGCGAGCTGCGACGGCTTAAGCTCGATGCGCGTCGCCGCCGCCGCTTTGCAGGCGGTCTGCGCCGCGGCGCAATTCTCCACCGGATAAAGCTCGTTCGAGATTCCGAGATCTTCGGCGAAGGCGTTGGCGATCTGCTGCCTGAGCGAAGGCTGATTCGCCTTCAGGCCGAAGCGGCCGAGACGTTTTTCGCCGCTCTCGACGTCGAAGACGTAATTCGCCTTGCCGAGTCCGGTCCGGGCGTATTCGAGAATTTCCTCTTCCCCGACCGCTTCGAGAAGGCCAAGGCCAAACGCCGGCGGCGCGTTGCGCGCCGAGGTTTTCACGGTTGCGTCGAGCGACCCATAGCCGAGATTGGAAAAGGACAGACGCGGGCGCCGCATCGAAACGATCGCGCCATCGGCAAGCGTCGTCTCAAACTCTTCATATGAGACGATGGCGCGTCCTTCGCCGGGAACGCCGGGAACGCCGTCGGGATTAAGCTGCGCGCCGTAAGCGGGATGCGGGAGCGATCCGCCATGCGCGTCCTTGCCCGCGACGCCCAGTCTCACGACCATCGCACGCGCGACGCCATTCTCGGGATCCGGCGACGCGCCGCGCCCGTTCTTGACATGGCAGGCGATGCAGGAAAGGCGGTTGTAGAGCGGGCCGAGGCCCGCGACTTCCTCCTGATCCCGCGACGGGCCGATCACCCAGGCTCTGCGAAACAGTCCGCCGCCCGCGCGAAAGCTTTGCGCGAGCGTTTCGTCGAGCCCGGTGATCGGCCGGCTGAAGGCCTCGCCGTCGCGCGTCTCGTTTTCATAGGGCGCGCCGGCGAGGAGAAAGACGCTTGCAAGAAGAATGGACGCCCGCTTCATGGCGCGCGACCAACGAGCGCCAGGGCCGTCGCGCGCGATTCGTCAAGCGCGGCGCGCCATTTGGCGAGGAGCGCCGGCTCGATGGCGTCGCGCTTGGCGTAGCCTTCGAGCGCTTTCGGATCATCGGCTTCGGACGCTGCGACGGGAACCAGTCCGGCGAGGCGCCGCGCTTCCGCGACGCGCTTCGCCGCTTCGGCGTCGGGGCTCGCGGCGAGTTTCGCTTCGGCCGCATGAATGGCGCGCCACAGGTCTTTTACCTGCGCATGTCGCTCTGTGAGCGCGATGTCGAACAGGAGATTGACAAGGCCGGGACGGCGGCGGCCGATGTCGCTGTCGTAGGCGAAAATCGCGTCCTTCCCGAGCGCAAAGGGATCGACGATATTGGCGGGCTTGTTTTGATAGGCGTCGGGACGCGCCGGATGACGGCTGCTGTCCGTCTCCATCATCAGTCTCTGCCCCTCGCGCGAGAGCGCGAAATCGACGAAGGCCTTGGCGAGATCGACATTGCGGGTCGACGCCGTAATCGCGATATGCGCGGGCAGGAAAGCCGTCCGCGCGGGATAGACGAATTCCACCGGCAGACCGTTCGCCTGCGCGGAAAGCGGGAAGAAATCGATCGACAGCGCGAGCGGGAAGCGGCCTTCGCGCACGCTCGTCGTCGGTCCGGCGCCCGAGGCAAGCAGTTCGGCGTTGCCGGACATTTCGCCGAGCAGGGCCCAGCCGCGCTCCCATCCCTCCGACTGCAGGATGATGTCGTAGAGCGCCGGCGCGAACCCAACTTTGCTCGGGATCGGCATCGCCAGTTGATCGGCGACGGCCGGGGCGGCGAGATCGCGCCAGTTCTTAGGTCTGGAGAGGCCGCGCGCATCGAGGAGCGCCGGATTGACGACGACGCCATAGCCGGCGATGTCGTAAGCCTCGAAGGTTCCGGCGGGATCGGAGAGCTGTTCGTCGCCGAGCCGGCCCGGCAGCGCCGCGCGATCGACGGAAAGTTTCCGAAAAGCGCCGCGATCCCGCAATATAGGGAAATTGCCGAGCGAAGGCGCCCAATAGACGTCGGCGCCGCCCTGATCCGGCTTGCTCAGTTCGGCGAGCGCGTCGCGCGACTGTTTCCAGACATATTGGACATGAACGCCCGGGAATTTCTTTTCGAATTCCTGTTCGTAGCGCGTCGTCAGCTCTTCGGGAAAGCTCGTGACGACGATGATTTTTCCCTCCTCCGCGCGCGCCGAACCGCTTAAGCCGCATAAATGCGCGAAAATGGCGGAAGGCGCGCCGAGGAGAAGCGCGCGGCGAGAAGGGGAGACGGCGGCCTTGGCGCGGCGAGTCGTTATGTTGTTTGTATACATGACGCAAAGTTATTTTTGCGGTCATGCCCAAGTCAACAATCGATCAGCTTAAAGAAATGGCGCCTCTCGCTTTTAGAGCGATTTTACGCTACAAAGATCCTATATGTTGCAACTTTGCAACGAAATATAAGCTGGTTATATGACGAGATAGGTCTGGTCTATGACGCAAGCCGACAAAGGGCCGGAAGGCTTTTTCCGCGCCATGAGCAGCGCCTTCGCGGCGACGATTCGCACGCGGCGGCGCCAGGGGGATTTCGTCGGCGTCCTTTGCGCTCAGGCTTTCGACTGCTTTCGCGGCAATCTCGACATTCAGTCGGAAGGCGCGCCGCCAACGGTCTGCAAGGGCGAGTGCGACGCCTGCTGCTGCATAAGGGTCGTCGCTACCGCCCCGGAAATTTTCCTTCTGGTCCGTTTCGTCAACGTCAATGCGCAGGCGTTCATCGACCGCGGCGTCGATCTGAAGCGGCGCATCATCGAGGCGGACGCCCAAACGGCCGGCCTCTCGGAAAAGGAGCGTCTGGCGCATCGGCGCATTTGCCCCTTCGTCCATGAGGCGCTGTGCGTTCCCTACAAGCTTCGGCCGCTCGCTTGTCGCGGCCATGCGTCCTATGACCGGGAGGCCTGCGAAAAAATCGCCGCGGGGGAGGACGTCGAAGCGCGGGTGTCGACGCCGCATATGGTCGTGAGAAGCCTCGTGCAGGGCGCGTTGATGTCGGCGTTAAGCGACGCCGGCCTGCCTTTCGGCCTTTACGAATTGAACCACGCCTTGGCGATCGCGCTGTCCCGGCCGGACGCGGAAGCCGCTTGGATCGCTGGCGGCGACCCGCTGAGCGGGGCGGCGATCCCGGATTTCAGCGGCCGCGAAGCCGTCGCCGCCTTCGAAGCCATCAAGCGCGGCGGCGCGCCTTTCGCGCCCTGACCGGTTAATCCGCGGCGAGAATGACGTTTTGGGCCTCGAAAACCGCGGCCGCCCGCATGCCTTCGGCGATTTTCAGTTTTTCCGCCTTTTGCCTCGGGATCACCGCGGTCATTGTCTTGCCGCCGCCGATGTCGAGCAGAAACTCGCTATTGCGCTCAGCGTCGACGCGCCGCGTGACGAGCCCGATGAAGCGGTTGCGCTCGCTGCTGGCGTCGGCGTCGGCAGGGGCCAGATCGACGAAGGAGGATTTGATCAGGGCCAGCACCTTGCGTCCCGGCGCGAGGCCGAGATCGGCGGCCGCGTCATTCGTCACGATCGAACAAATATTGTGCTCGCTGGAAAGCCGCAGCGTCACCTCGACGTCGACCGGCCATTTCTTCACTTCGACCACTTCGGCCTGGAAAACATTGCGCGCGGAAATCTTGACGCCGACGCTCCAGAGCAGGAAGTCTTCGTTCCCCTCGAAGCCTTCCTCGGCGATGATCGAGGAAATCCTCGAGACGCGCGCCTCAAGCTGGTGAAACATGGCGATCAGCCGCAGGCCTTCCGCCGTCACCTCGGCGCCGCCGCCGCTGCGGCCGCCCGCCTTCGTCACGAAGGCGGGGCTCGGCAGCAGATTGTTGATCGAGTTCACGGCGTCCCAGGCGCCCTTGTAGCTGAAGCCGACCGCCTTCGCCGCTTTGCTTATGCTTCCATATTCGGCGACCGCTTCGAGGATTTTGATGCGGTCGCGGCCGACGAGGAATTTTCCCTTGCTGCGCAGGGCCACCAGCGCATCGATTTTCTCTTCGCTCATCTATTCCACAGCCTCAGCTTGAAGGCGGACAACCTATTATCCAAAGGCATGTTTGATAATGTCCGGCGCATTTCCGATCGCGGGCGGGCGATTGATTCTGGAGCTGGAACTTAATTCATGCGGAAACGAAAGGACAATCGAACGAACTTTGCATCTTTTTTGATCTTGCCGCTCAACGCCGGCGAATTTTAGCTTCGATCGCTGTGCAGCATAGATATATAGAGCGACGCGCGTCGAAAAGGACCGAGCATGCGGATAGGCGTTTTCTGCGCGTATGAAAATCCCGGACGCGACTTCGCGCGCTGCTATGCGGCGCAGACGGCGCTCGTTCAACGCGCCGAGGCGCTGGGTTTCGACGAGGCCTGGGTCGCCGAGCATCATTTCGACGCCGAGACCGCCTGCCCATCCATTCTTGCGCTGCTCGCCTATCTCGCCGGCAAGACGAGCCGCATCCGGCTCGGCTCCGCCGCCGTGCTGCTCGCCTTCCACAATCCCATTCAGGTCGCCGAGGATATCGCGACGATCGATATGCTCTCGGGCGGACGTTTCGATTTCGGCGTCGCCAAGGGCGGGCCCTTTCCCCTTCAAAACAAGCATTTCTCGGCGACGCTCGACCATACGCGGGATATGACGATCGAAGCGCTGCAGCTCGTCAATCGGCTTCTCTATGAAGAGAGCGTCAGCTTTTCGGGCGCTTTTTATCAGGTCGACGACATCACGCTCGTTCCCAAACCTCTCCAAAAGCCGATTCCGACCTATCTTGCGACGCGAACGCCGGAGGCGATCCAATTCGCCGCGCGGAACGGTTTGGGGATCATGGCCGCGTCGCCGTTTCCGGTCGAGCATGTCGCGAATATGGTCGAAATCTACCGGGAAGCGGCCGCTCCCGGAGCGGATCCGCGTCTTGCCCTGGCGCGCTTTTACCATGGCGCGCCGACGCGCGAGGCCGCGCGCGCGCAGGCGCTTCCCTTCATTCGCGGCTTCGCCGAACGCATGCGCGCGAATTTCCAGGCGACGGGGGAGAAGGGGCCGGGATTCGATCTCGACGAGCTCGTCGAACGTTCGCTCATCGGCGGTTTCGACGAATTATCCGACAAGATTCAAATTTTGCACGAGCGCACGGGGTTTCGCTCCCTGCTGCTGACGCCTTGCGCGCGAGATGAAGATAAGAATAGACGCGCGCTCGAGGATTTCGCCCATCAAATCCGCCCGCGGCTCCCTGCGGCTCCGGCTGAAATGGCCGTCGCGGACTAACCGCGCCGGTTCACCGAGGGATTTCATAACGCCCTAGCGCGTCGCGCCGACAGCGCGGCGACGTGCGGCGCTTGCTCGCCGGGCCGCGGACCGCCTCGAAACGCTCGAAATCCATAAGCTTCGCCCATCGAGATTGCTGGCGGATGTGAGTTTTTCTACGCTCGCGCCGGATTCAATACATCGATTGCGCGCAAACAACGCCAAGTCTGCTGAGACATTGAGCATGCTGCGTCCTGATAAAACATCATTTTGAGGAAAAATTCGACTTGTCCTGACGTTTGCGCCATCTTTATAAAATATAAATATATAGCGATGGGCGGCGCGATTCCTAAGGAATCGCCGCCGAGCGGGGCGGGCGATGACAGACGAGCGGATATCCGGCGGGCGTCGGCGAAGAATCCTGTTGATGGGCGCGTCGCTCTCGACGCTGGTCTGGGCCGCTGGCGCCAAGGCGCAGCAATACCTCGCGACCATCGACATCGGGGCCGCGCGGGCCGCGCGCCCTGATGCGCGCGGCGCGCCAGCGCCCGCGACGACAGAGACGCAGACCGCCGAGCAGCGCGAGGCGGCGGAGAAAGGCGGCGCGATCATCGGCGCGCCGGCGAACAAGCCCTCCACCGTCTATCACGTCGATCAAAAGGGTCTGCAGCTTGCGACTGGCGCCGGCGGAACCAATATGCTGCGCGGGATCGGCTTTCTTCCCTCCGTCGACGCGCCCGCGATCGACGCCTACGGCCTCGCCAATTTGCCCGGCGGCAATAAGGGTCTGCGCATACGCGGCGAATTAAGCCAGCACGGCAACAGCATCAGCACGGTGGAAGGCCTGCCGCTCTCGGGCATTGATCCTGGGCCCGGCGCGACATTTCTCATCGACAATGAAAATCTCTCCGGCCTCGACCTCTATCAGGGGCCGGTGCCCTCCTATGTGACTTCCTATTTCACTCTGCCGGGCGTCATCGACAGCCGCTTGCGCTGGCCATCGGAGAAAATGAGCGCCGAGATTTCGCAGACGGTCGGCTCCGCGAGCTTCCTGCGCACCTTCGGCCGCGTCGACAGCGGCGAGATTCTCAACGGAACGACGCGCGTCTTCGCCTCCGGCTCCTGGACCGACGCGCATATGTGGCGCGGCGTCGGCAAGGCGCCGCAAGGCAAATCCGGCTTCGCCGTTGGCATTGCGACGAAGCCTTTCGAGGCCTTCGAGGCGAAGGCCTTCATCGCCAAGAGCAGCTTCGATTCGAACACCTATGCGGGGCTGACTTATTCGCAGGCGAGCAATCTCGGCGCCTATAGATGGTATAATTTCCTCCCCGTTTCGAGCGCGGTTCCGGCGGTGGCGGTGAATTACGCCGGATATAATAATCAGCATTTCGACAGTTGGACGGCGCTGTCGGAATTCACATTGCGTGTCAATGAAACGACGCGGCTTGTCGTCAAGCCATATTACTTCCGCGAGGACGGCTATTATTTCGACGGCATGCAGAACGGCATGGTCCGCCAATGGCTGATCAATCACGACACCTATGGCGTCACCAGCGAGATCGATACGCGCGCGCTCGACACCGACATCAAGGTCGGCCACTGGTATGGCGTCCAGAACGCGCCGGGACCGCCGACCGCCTGGAAAATGTTCCGGCCGAATGCGCTCGCCGGGATGACCTACGCGTCATGGCCGATTCTGACGCAGCAAAAGAGTCCGCAAATCTTCAACGCCGCCTATGGCGTCGCGCGCCGCGATTTCGATGCGCTGCACGCCGAAGCGGGCGCTCGCTATATTTGGATGCAGATCGCGAGTCTCGAAGCGCGCAATTCGGCGGGCATCGTCGGCGACGTTTCATATGACACGGCGCTCGCGCTTGCTCCCGTGCCGATTCCCGCGCGCAGCGCCTCGGCGCATGCGATCGGAACCTTTTTGCCCTATGGCTCGCTCGCCTATGACGTGACTCAAAATCTTCAGCTCAGGGTCAGCGCCGGCGGCGGCTACGCCGGCCCGTCCTATGACGTTTGGCCCGCCTATCAGCAGAACTCGGCGACCTTCATAAAAAACGGCATCACCGCCGATCAGCTATGGTCTGCGATCAAGCCAGAAACAGCCGCCATGGTGGATGCTGGCTTCCGCTGGTCTTTCTCCGATCCTGATTTCGGCTCGGGCTTCATCCAGCCCATCGCTTATTACAGCCGCAATCACAACAAGGCTGTCGTCTATGATCCGGGCCTTGGCGTTCAATATGGCCAGAACGTCGGCGAGAGCGAAAGCTATGGCGTCCAGGGGCTCGGTCACTACACGCCTGTCGAAGGCATCGATCTCTTCTCGTCGATCGGCTATCAGCACGCGGCCTTCGTTCGCGATCTGCCGACGCTTCCCTTCGCGTCCCTTGCACAAATTCTTGCGACGCGCGTGAGCGGGCGGCAATTGCCGAACGTGCCCTATTGGATATCGACGGTCGGCGCCAATCTGCGCGTCAACGCCTTCTCCTTTACGCCCATTCTTCACATCGTCGGATCGCGCGCCGGAGACACATCCGGTCTGCAGCCGATCGCCGGCTATGCGACAATTGACCTCAACTTCGGCTATGAGCAGGCTCTTGACGTCGGAAAGCTGGATTTTAATCTGCTCATCCTCAATCTGTTCGATCAAGCTTACATCGGACAGATCAACAACGGCTATTATCAGCAGACGGCGAGTTCCGGCATCTATTTCCCGGGCGCGCCGCGGACCGTTGTGGCGAAAATCGGCATGAAGTTCTAGCCGCTCTCTTGCGGGCGCCTATGGCTTCTTGTCTTGTGGAGAAACATTCGCTCATAGAGTCACGACGAGTCGGTTGCTCATCGCGAGCGCGAATTTGAACGCGAATACTCGGAGCGCCGACCGCTCAATCTGGAAGCAATCTTAGGACGCCGCCGCCGAATTGTGCCATGAACGAAGGCGCTTAAACGTGGGCCGCGCTCATTGAGCGGGCGCTTCCCGCGAAGCGGTAGGGAATTCCTAAAGACGCGCTGCAATGCGCGAGTTTTAACGTGCGCCGACTTCTCGGCCGCCGAATGGTTCGGCGCGTCCGCAGAGCCGGACAAAGAGGAGAAGAAGAACATGTCAGCTACTGCCGCCGCTCGCGTTTATATTGTAAATGACGACGCCCCCGAAGCCGCCAAGGACGCGGCTGTGAAGCCGGTGACTGTTTTCGTGCGCTTCTCGCCGAATGCGAGCGTCTTCGAAGTGTCCCACCTTCCGGCTCATCTCACCGGCGAACAGTGGGTCAAGCTGCTTCATATCCACGCCGGCGATCGCTATCAGTCGCGCGCCGGCGGCCGCGGCTTTTTCCAGATTTCGCCGGACGAACTTGCAAGGCTGCAAGCGCTGCCGCCGCTCTGATCGCGAAAGTGATTTGAATGGTTCGCCTGACTGTCATTCCCGGCAGGCCGAAGGCCTGACCGGGAATCCAGAGCAAACTTCATAGACTCGAATTGTAACTCTGGATTCCCGATCGCACGCGATGCGTGCGTCGGGAATGACATCCGTGCCGTTAAGCCGGATGTCGTTTGAGAATGCGAATTTGTTCTCGATAAGAGCGCGCTCTTCTATGTCGAGAAGGGCGGCATTTCAGGGATGGGTCGAGGTTCGATCTCGGCGTGTCGCAGCCGCAGCGAATTAATGACGACGCTGACAGACGACAGCGCCATCGCCGCCGCCGCGATCGTCGGCGAGAGCAGCAGACCGAGAGTCGGATAAAGCGCGCCCGCCGCGATCGGAACGCCGACTGCGTTATAGAAAAAGGCGAAGAACAGGTTCTGGCGTATATTGCGCATCGTGATCTTGGAAAGGCGCCGGCCGCGCACGATGCCCCGCAGATCGCCTTTGAGCAAAGTCACGCCGGCGCTCTCGATCGCCACATCCGTTCCGGTTCCCATGGCGACGCCGACATCGGCGGCGGCGAGCGCTGGCGCGTCATTCACGCCGTCGCCCGCCATGGCGACAATGCGGCCCGCTTCGCGCAAGCGGCTCACGACCTTGCTCTTGTCTTCGGGCAGGATTTCAGCTTCGACCTCGCTTATGCCCAGGCGCTTGGCGACGGCTTGCGCGGTCGTGCGATTGTCGCCCGTCAGCATCACGACCGCGACGCCGTCGTCGCGTAGCGCCTGCAGCGCCTCCAGCGTCGTCGGCTTGATCGGATCGGCGACGCCGATGACGCCGGAAATTTGTCCCTCGATCGCGACGAAAATCGCGGTCGCGCCTTCTTCGCGCAGGCGTTCAGCGTCGTTTTCGAGCGCCGCGGCGTCGATCCCGAGTTCGACGAGATATTTCCGATTGCCGATGACGATCCTCTTGCCCTCGACGCGGCCGATCACGCCTTTGCCGACAGGCGAATCGAAATCCGTCGCCTCTTTCAGCGCGAGCCCCCGCTCGGTCGCGGCCTGAACGATGGCAAGCGCCAGCGGATGTTCGCTCGCGCGCTCGAGACTCGCCGCCATCGCCAGGAGATCATTCTCCGAGACGCCCTCGACGGCGCGGAGGGCGGTGACGCGCGGCTTGCCTTCGGTGAGCGTCCCCGTCTTGTCGACGACCAGCGTGTCGACCTTTTCGAAACGCTCCAGCGCCTCGGCGTTCTTGATCAGCACCCCCGAGCGCGCGCCGCGTCCGACGCCAACCATGATCGACATGGGCGTCGCGAGGCCGAGCGCGCAGGGACAGGCGATGATGAGAACCGAAACCGCCGCGACGAGCCCATAGGTCATGCGCGGCTCAGGACCCCATATCGCCCAGGCCACGAATGCGAGAATGGCCATGAGGATGACGAGAGGCACGAACCAACCGGCGACCTGATCGGCGAGGCGCTGTATGGGCGCGCGGCTGCGCTGCGCCGCCGCGACCATTTCGACGATGCGCGAGAGCATGGTGTCGCGGCCAACTTTCTCGGCGCGCATCACGAAGCCGCCGGTCTGGTTGAGCGCGCCGCCGATGAGTTTGTCGCCGGGCCCTTTCGTCGCCGGCATGGATTCGCCCGTCACCAAGGATTCATCGACCGAGCCGCGGCCTTCGACGAGTTCGCCGTCCACCGGAATCTTCTCGCCCGGCCGCACGCGCAAACGGTCGCCGACCTTCACCTGATCCAATGGGACGTTTTCGTCGGAGCCGTCGGCGTTGACGCGCGTCGCCATTTTCGGCGCAAGATCGAGCAGCGCGCGAATGGCGCCTCCAGTTTGCTCCCTTGCGCGCAATTCGAGAACCTGCCCAAGCAGGACGAGGACGGTGATCACCGCCGCAGCTTCGAAATAGATCGGAACAGAGCCGTCCGCCGCGCGAAAGGTCGCGGGGAAAAGCGACGGCCGGAGGGTCGCGACGACGCTGTAAATCCAGGCGACCCCCGTGCCCATCGCGATGAGCGTGAACATGTTCAGATTGCGGGTGACGAGCGACTGCGCGCCGCGCACGAAAAACGGCCAGCCGGCCCAGAGCACGACCGGCGTCGCCAGCGCCAATTGAATCCAGTTCGATGTCTGTTGCGCGAGCAGATGGTGAAGATTGAAAAAATGGCCGCCCATCTCCAGCGCGAAGACGGGCGCGGTCAGCGCCAGTCCGATCCAGAAGCGGCGAGTCATATCGACGAGTTCGGCGTTCGGTTCGGCGTCGCCCGTCGCGATGAGGGGCTCCAGCGCCATGCCGCAGATCGGACAATTGCCCGGTCCGATCTGGCGAATCTGCGGATGCATCGGGCATGTGTAAATAACGCCCGTTTCGTTCGAATGGCCCCGATCGACGCCTTCTCGAAATCTTTTTGATTCCTCATGCGCGGCGTGATGATGATGCTCGTGGGCCATCGGACGTCATCCTTTCCGTCGCGATAAGTAGCGCGTTTTCCGAGGGTGGGGATAAGCCGCGGCGCGAAATCGCCAGTCACTTTTTCAACACAATCGAAAATCTACAATGGCGCGCCCGGGATTTTACGCGAGAAGGCCGGGCAATTCGCAAAATCGGGGATGCGCGAACCATCATGTCGAGCCGACACAATCGCAGCTTCCGCTCGGTCGTCGCGCTTGCGCTCGCCTGCCTTTATCTGCTTTTCGCCGCCGGCGCTTCCACGGCTTTTGCGCATGAGCTCCCCGGAAACCCCTGTCACCGCCATGATTTGAGCGGCGCCGTCGTCAAGACCTTCGCAGCCGCGCATAAAACGGCCGCGCATGGGCATTCGGCCAGCCATACGACGCAGAACGACCAGGGCGTCGTGGGGGGCCACTCGGATTTCGCTTGTCAATTCTGCTCGGCGATCGTGAGCGAGGTAGGGCCTCTCTCGCCGCGCCTGATCGCCATCGCCGCCGTTTTTCAAGATTGCGGCGCAAGTCTCCTCAGCCAGCCGCCCACGCGCCTGTCGCGCCCGCCTCGATCCTTCATCGCGCTCTGAGAACCCGTCGACGCGCGGCGAGAGCCTGCGCGCGGCGCAATCCTGCGACGCGATGAGGATTGGCTCATGCCTCCCTATTTTTATGCGCCGGCCCCCGGTCTTGGGCGCTCGCGCGGCGCCAAGGCGTCGGGACTGACGGCGCTTGCGCTGCTTCTTGCCGCCTGCGCGCCGAGAACGCCGCCGCTCGTCGGACCCAATCCCGTCGAGCCGGCGGCGCCGACGCGCGCTCTGAAAGCGCGTTCCCTTCTTCAGCCCTATGCGTCCCGTCGGCCGGTCGAACCGACGACTCCATGGAAGCAAGAAGGGCCGACGAGAACGGATGAGGCGCGATGATCTCCCCCGCATTCCTGACGCGCCTGGCGACGACGGGCGGGCTGAGCCTGCTGCTTGCCTCTTGCGCGACATTTGCTCCCGATGGCGGGACGCATGTCGCGACCGAGGCTGCACGGCGCGAATTCGGGAAAGACTTCGTCGCGCTGCGAAGCGAGGCCGACGACGCCTTCGTGAAGTCGCGCGTCGAGCTTTTGTTGAAACATCCGCTTACCGCCGATTCCGCCGTCGAAATCGCGCTCTTGAACAATCGCGGGCTGCAAGCCGCTTTCAATCGTCTGGGCGTCGCCGAAGCGATCATGACGCGGGAGAAGCTGCCGCCCAATCCGACCATCGCCTTTTCGCGTCTCGCCGGGCCGTTGGGCTATGAGATGGAAGGCGCCGTCGTCGCCAATATTCTGGCGCTGGCGACTCTGCCCGCGCGCGCGGAGATCGCCGACGACAGGTTTCGCGCCGCGCAATATGACGCCGCCGCCGAAACATTGCGCCTCGGCTATGCGGCGCGCCGCGCTTTTCTGAGGGCCGTCGCGGCGCGAGAGCTTATGGGCTCGCTTGCCGAAGCGAGCCGTTCCGCCGACGCGGTCGCGGCGACGGCGCGCCGGCTCGGCGAAACCGGCGCGATGAACCGTCTCGATCAGGCGAAGGATCAGCTTTCCTCCGCCGAAGTCGCGACGCGGCTGGCGAGCGCGCGGCTCCTCGCAAGCAATGAGCGCGAGCGCCTGGCGCGCGCTCTGGGACTTTGGGGAAAAGAGCTCGATTTTCTTTTACCGAATGCGCTGTCGGCGCCGCCGCAACGCCCGCGCAACCTGCCGCATATCGAAGAGGAGGCCGTCGGCCGCCGCGTCGATTTGCAGATCGCGCATGCCGAGATTCGCGCGCTGGCGAAGACGCTCGGCCTCATCGAGGCGACGCGCTTCGTCAATCTTTTTGAACTGTCGGGCGGAGCGATGATTAAGTCCGAGAGCCCCATCAATCCTGAAACTGGCCGGACCGAAACGACGCGTTTCCGCTTCGCCGGCGGCGGGGCGGCGCTTGAAATCCCGATCTTCGATTTTGGCGAAACGCGCGTGCGGGAAGGCGAGCAAACCTGGCGCGGCGCCGTGAACGCGCTTACCCAAAAAGCTGTCGAGGCCCGCTCGCAGGCGCGTCAGTCCTATCGGACCTATCGCTACGCGCATGAGATCGCGCAATTCCGCAAGCGCGAAATTCTCGCTTTGCAGACGATCGTCTCGGAAGAGACGCTGCGCCGTTACAACGGCATGCTGGTCGACGTGTTTCCCTTGCTCGAAAACGCCCGCAAGCGCGCGCTGCTCGAGGCGGCGGCGATCGAAGCGAAGCGCGATTACTGGATCGCGGAGACGGATTTGCGCGCGGCGATTTCGGGCCCGGCCGAAGCGCTCGGCGCGGCGCCGGTCGTGGGAATGAATTCCGAGGCGGAAGGAGAGCGCCCATGAGATCGATTCATCGTCCGGCGCCGCCGCTCATGTCCCGCAGGGGATTTCTGGCGTCGTCGCTCGCCTGCGCGAGCGTCGGCCTCGTCAGCGGGCGCGCGCAGGCGGCGGCGATTCCCGAAGCGGTTCGCTCAATGACGGCGGCGACGCAGCCGCCGCTCTTTCCTTCGAGCGGCCCCGACTATCGGCCGGTCGTGACGCTCAATGGATGGTCCCTGCCGTTTCGCATGGCTGGCGACTGGAAGGAGTTCCATCTTGTCGCCGAACCCGTCGAGCGCGAGATCGCGCCCGGCATGAAGGCGCGGCTGTGGGGCTATAACGGCCAATCGCCGGGCCCGACGATCGAGGCGGTGGAAGGCGAGAAGCTCCGCATCTTCGTCACCAACAAACTCCCCGAACATACCGCCATTCATTGGCACGGCATGCTGTTGCCGGCTGGCATGGACGGCGTCGGCGGCGTCACGCAGTCGCACATCCCGCCGGGCCGCACTTTCGTCTATGAGTTCCAGCTCAAGGAAAGCGGGACCTTCATGTATCATCCGCATTCCGACGAGATGGTTCAGATGGCGATGGGGATGATGGGCATGTTCATCGTTCATCCGCGCAATCCGCACGAGCGCCATGCCGATCGCGACTACGCCTTCATGATGAGCGCCTATCGCTTCGAGCCGGGAACCTATATGCCGCGCGTCTCGGAAATGACCGACTTCAACATATGGAGCTGGAATAGCCGGGTTTTCCCCGGCATCGATCCGATAGTCGCGCGTATCGGCGAGCGCCTGCGCATTCGCATGGCCAATCTGACGATGACGAACCATCCGATCCATGCGCATGGCCATCATTTCTCGGTGACGGGCACGGACGGGGGTTGGATTCAAGAGATGGCGCGCATCCCCGAGTCGACGACGGACGTTCCGGTCGGCGTCACCCGCGCCATTGAATTCGACGCCGCCTATCCCGGCGATTGGCCGATCCATTGCCATAAGTCGCATCACACGATGAACGCGATGGGGCACGATTTGCAAAATTTCATCGGCGTGAAAGCCGATGCGCGTCTGGCGAAAGCCATACGCAAACTCGCGCCCGGCTATATGCCAATGGGCGCGACGGGCATGGCGGATATGTCCGCGATGAAAATGCCGCTGCCGCAAAACACATTGCCGATGATGACGGGCGAGGGCGCTTTCGGGCCGGCCGAAATGGGCGGCATGTTCAGCCTCATTAAAATCCGCGAGGACCTCGCCGCAAATGATTATCGCGACCCCGGCCGATATAGGCATCCGCCCGGCACGGTCGCGCATGACGCGGAAGCGGCGCCGATCGATGTCGCTCCGGCGCAGGATGCGACGCCGGCCGCGCCGCATGGCGGCCATGAGCATCATCATTGACGCCGGGGCGCCCGCCTAATTTGAGATGCGCGAGTTGCGCGCGATCAGTCGGCCGGCGGTTTGACTGCGACTTTCTTGCCGTCGCGAATATCGGCCGGCGGATCGAGAATGACCGTCTCGTCGCCGGCCAGTCCGTCCTTGATCTCGACCGTCACGCCGAAGTCGCGCGCGATCGCGACCGACCTGAGCTGAACGATGTCGTCCTTTCCGACCGTCGCCACCTGCGGCCCGTTATCGCGGAAAAAGATCGCCGTGCCCGGCGTCATCACCGAGGGCTGCGCGCGCGGAATGTCGAGCCGCACGCGCGTAAAGAGACCCGGCCGCAAATCGCCGCTCTGGTTGGCGACTTCGACTTCGACGAGCAGGGTACGGGTGGCCTGATCGAGCGCGGAGGCGTTGCGCGCGACATAGCCTTTGAAAATCTTGCCGGGCTCTTCGGGCACGATGATCCAGGCGTCCAATCCGTCGACAAGGCCGATCGCCTGCGCTTGCGGCACCGCGACCTGAACCCTCAATATGTCGTCGCGGGCCATGGAGAAGAGCGGCGTCGGGCCGCCGGCGTCGGCCGTAACGAGATCGCCCATTTCGACATTGCGCGCCGTCACCACGCCGTCGAACGGCGCAAGCACGGACTCGAAGTCGACGAGCTCCTTCAGCCGGTCGACCGTCGCCTGCTGCGCGGCGATATTGGCCTGCGCCACGTCGACGCCCGCTTGCGCCGCTACGAGATTGGCCGCCTGAGTCTCGACATTCGCGCGCGCGACGTCGTCGTTCTGCTTGCTTTCGAATTTCTGCTTCGCCAGCGTCGCGGTCCGCGCATGGGTGCGCTGGGCGAGATCGAGACTGGCGCGCGTCTGCTCGACCTGGGCGACGGCTTGCTCGGCCTGCGCCTTCGATAAAACCAGTTGCGCCTTGGCCTGGGCATATTGTTGATCGAGCTCCGGCGCGGCGATGCGGGCGAGGAGATCGCCTTGCTTCACTCTGGAGCCGATGTCGACGCGGCGTTCGGCGATATAACCCGTCGCCCGGGCGAAAAGCCGCGCCTGATTAATGGCCAGGACCTGGCCGGGCAATTCGATTTCTACGGGACCATCCTCTCGCACGACCTTCGCCGTTCGGACGAAGGGGACGGCGGTTTCCTGCATGTGCCGGAAGGCGGCGGCTTCGTAGCTGCGCCAGACGTGCCGGATCACGCCAATGGCCAAGACGACCGCGAGAAGGGCGGCGCCGATGAGAAAAGGCCGCTTGTTGAGCGCAGGAGCGCGATCTTCCTGCGTCCCGATCCTCGACGCCGGCTCGAATTGGCTGGAGGGCGATGAGTGGTTCATAGATAATCCTTTAGCGGCTTCACGTCGCCGCGACGTAGGATGGCGTAAAGAAACGGCACGAACAGCAGCGTCGAGCAGGTGCCAAAGGAAATGCCGCCCATGACCGCGCGGGCCAAGGCGGCGTTCTGTTCAGAGCCGTCGCCAAGGCCAAGCGACATCGGCAGAAGGCCGACGAACATCGCCGCGGCCGTCATCAGCACCGGCCGGATTCGCGTCAGCCCCGCCTGGATCGCCGCCTCCTCGGAGGAACATCCGGTCGTTTCCCGATGTTCCCGCGCGAAAGTCACGAGCAGGATCGAATTGGCGGAGGCGACGCCGACGGACATGATGGCGCCCATGAGCGACGGAATTGAAAAGGTCGTGCCGGTGACGAAAAGTCCGAAGACGATGCCGCAGAAGGCGATGGGCAGCGCGAGAATGACGACGAACGGATCGCCCCAATCCTGGAAATTCACCACCATCAGCAGATAGACGAAGATGATCGCGGCGAGCAGGCCAAGGCCGATGCGCCCGAACGCCTCGTTCTTGCTCTCGATCTGGCCGCGGATGACGATGCGGTTGCCGGGCGCGAGTTGCGGCTCAATCTCGGCGATGATCTTCTTAATGTCGGCCTCGACGCCGGCGAGATCGCGATCCTGCAGATTGGCGTAAATGTCGTAGGCCATCTGCGTGTTGAGGTGATTGACGACGGACTGCTCGACGTCCCGCGTCAGGCTCGCGACATTGGTGAGAAGATCGACGCTCGATGCGACGCCATTCGCGGGCGAGACGGGCGTATTGTTGAAGGCGTTGAGCGAAGCGAACCGATATTCCGGCGTTTGCACGGACACCTGATAGGGAATGCCCGATTTCGGGTCCATCCAGAAATTCGGCGTCACCTGGAAGGATGAACTCAGGGCGACATTGACATTGGCCGCGATCTGTTGCGCGTTGACGCCAAGGAGCTGGGCCCGCCAACGGTCCACCTCCATGAAGAATTCCGGGCCGTCGAGAATTTGGTGAATATGCGCGTCGACGACGCCCTTCACGCCCTTCATCCGCTCGAGGAGCTTGCCCGCGACAATCTGGTTCTGCTTCACGTCGGAGCCGAGAACGCGCACGGCGATCGGCGCCGGCAGTCCGAAGTTGAGGATCTGCGTGACGATATCGGATGGCTGGAAATAGAAGACGCTTTCGGGAAAGCGCTGCGCGAGGACCTGCCGCAGCCGCTTCATATAGGTCTCGGTCGGCGCATGTCCCTCCGCCAGCGAGACCATGATCTGGCCGTCGTAATAGGCGACGGTGGAGCCGTCGCTGAAGGCGAGATTGTAGTTGATCTGCGGCAGGCCGATATTGTCGATGATGAGCTCGCGGTCGCCTTCGGGAATGACTTCGCGGATAACGTCCTCAACCTGCTGGAAGAGACGCTCCGTATCCTCGATGCGCAAGCCCGGACGCGCGCGCACATGCAGGGTCATCTGGCCGGAGTCGATCTGCGGATAGTAATCCTCTCCCACGAAGACAAAGAGAAGGCCGGTAACGCAGAAGAGCGCGGCGACAAAAACGCCGACGCGCTTCTTGTGGCGCAAGGTTCCCGCGAGCAGGAGATGATATTGCGCCTTCATGGCTTCAAAGCGCCGTTCGAAACCGCGCTGTATGCGATCTAACAGGGCGAAGGCGCCCGCGGGCGGCGCCTTTTCCCGCTCCGCCCCGTGTTTTTCGCTCGCGAGGAGTTCGTCCATGAGAATCGGCACCAGCGTCCGCGAAATGAGATAGGACGCGAGCATGGCGAAGACCACCGCGAAGGCCTGCGGCGTGAAGAGATAGCGCGCGACATCGGTGAGGAAGAGCACGGAAATGAAGGCGGCGCAGATGGCGAGCGTCGAAATCAGCGCCGGTTTGGCGATGCCCGCGGCGCCTTCGGCCACGGCGTGACGGAAGTCCTTTCCTTCCTCGAAGAGTCGATAGGCGTTTTCGATCGCGACCGTCGCGTCGTCGACCAGAATGCCGACCGCGAGCGCGAGCCCGCCGAGCGTCATGATGTTGATGGTCTGGCCGAGAGCGGCGAGGATCGCGAGCGAGGAGAGAATGGACAGCGGAATCGAGACGATCACGATCAGCGTCGAGCGCCAGGAGCCGAGGAACAGCAGGATCATGAGGCCCGTGAGGGCTGCCGCGATCATGCCTTCATGCAGAACCGACGATATGGCGTTCGAAACGAACACCGACTGGTCGAAGAGTTCGTCGACCCTGGTGTCGCTTGGAATGACGCCGCGAAACTGCTTCATCGCCTTCTTGACGTTTTCGACGACATTGAGCGTCGAGGCGTTGCCATTTTTGAGAATGGTGAGCAGCACCGCTCTCGCGCCGTTGACCCGAACGATATTCTGCTGGGGCGGACTGCCGTCGCGCACCTGCGCCACGTCGCGCAGCAGCACCGGCGCGACGCCATTGGACTGGACGGGAATGTCGTTGAGGGTCTCAATGGCGTCGGGCGAAGAATTCAGCCGGATGACATATTGAAGCGACCCGACCTTCACGCGCCCGGACGGAACCGTGACGTTTTGCGCCGAAACGGCGTTGACGATGTCGAGGGCCGTGAGGCCGCGCGCCTGCAGCGCCTCCATGTCGAGATCGACCATGATCTGGCGCTGCTTGCCGCCCCAGGGCGTCGGCAGCGTGGCGCCGGGCGTCGTCGTCAGCGCCTGACGCACCTTATACATGCCCATGTCGAAGAGCTGCTGTTCGTTCTGGCTCTTGCTCGACAGGGCGAGCTGCATGACGGGCACCTGGGAGGCGGAATATCTCAGGATGGTCGGCGGATTGATCCCGGGCGGCATCACCGCGCGGATCGAATTGGAGGCGGCGACCATCTGCGCGATCGCAAGGTCAATGTTCACATCGGGCTGGAAATAGATTTTCTGCACCGTGACGCCTTGCAGCGTCTGGCTCTCCATATTCTTGATGCCGTTCACATTGTTGGAGGTCGTAATCTCGGCGTAGGTCGCGACGCGCTTCTCCATTTCGTAGGTGGAGAGGCCGGTATAGGTCCAGATCACCGTCACGACGGGAATGTCGACGTTGGGGAACACGTCTTTGGGCATCGAGACGATCGCCGCGCCGCCAAGAAACGTCACGAGAACGGCGAGGACGTAAAACGTCAGCCTGAACTTCAATGCATATTTGACCAGTTCCATCTTGCTCTCGACCTTGGTCAATCCGGCCGCGTCATTCGCTGCTTGCGCTCCCTGGCGTCGATCACGCTCGCTCGCGGTCCCGAGCCGGCGCGCTGCTCGCCTCGATCAAATTGAGGCGCATCGTTTCGAGCGCCCGCATCACCGTCTCCCGATCCGCCTCGGCCACGCCAGCGAAGGCTTCGAGACGCGTCTCCTCGGCGATGGGCTTGATCGCTTCGAGCAGGGGGCGGGCGGCGTCGCGCAAATAGAGCCGCCAGATGCGGCGGTCGCGTTCATGCGGCCGGCGTTCGACGAGTTGCTGGGCTTCCAGCCGATCGATGGTGCGCCCCAGGGTAATCGGCTCGATGTCGAGCAATTCGGCGAGCGCGCCCTGGCTGACGCCCTCATTGCGCGAAAGATAGGCCAGCGCCTGCCATTGGGCGCGGGTCAGCCCGAAATTGCGCGCCTTCTGCTCGAAGCGCTTACGCAACAGGCGCGCGGCGTCATTGAGCAGGAAGCAAAGCGTGTGGGGCGGAACGGAAGACATAAGCCCACCTTCTTTAGGCATGCTATTAATAAGCATGCTTATTAAGCGTTTGCGTATGAAATATCAATATGGGGCGGCCGGCGGGCCGAGCAAATTCCGTCTATAGCCTTATTGAATTTGTTCAGCTTACGCTCCGTCTGGCCGCTGATCAAGCACGCCGAGGATGCGCGCCTTACACCAAATAAACCAGTCAAAGCATCGGGTTTTAATGGCATTTCAGAAATTTGGGCTAGGGCCCCATCGCGCTCGGCGCTGTTGCTTTGCGGCTCAATGTCGCATGCGCGCATCCGGACTTTCTCCGAAGCTGGCGCTCGGGCGGGCGGGTGGCCCCTTACTTGCGTCTCGTTCCAAACACGCAGGCAGATGGCCAATACATGAATGAGGATTCAAATGAGTGACGACGCCCTCCTCCCCGTCGTTGTGGTCAAGAAGGCCGTTGAGGCGCACAATATGGTTTTGTTCGAGCTGGCTGACCCGAATGGCGCGGAGCTCCCCGCTTTCTCGGCCGGCTCCCATATTGATGTGGCGCTTCCCGGCGGACTCGTTCGACAATATTCGCTGTGCAACAGCTCCTCGGAGCGCAATCGCTACGTCATCGGCGTCTGGAAGGACGCCAACAGCCGCGGCGGCTCGGTCGCGATGCATGAGTCGGTGAATATCGGCGACACGCTGCAGGTCAGCCCGCCGCGGAACAGGTTTCGCGTGCCGCGCAACACCAAACACGCTCTTCTCATCGCGCGTGGCATCGGCGTGACGCCGATCCTCAGCATCGCCGATTATCTGAAGGCGCAGAACATTCCCTTCGAGCTTCATTATGTGTACGCGCTGATGTCCCCCGGCTCTTTCGACACGATGATCTCGGAATCGAAATTCGCCGAGAACACGAAATTCTATCGCGAGGCGACGGAAGACAATCAGCTCCTCGACCCCGCCTCGATTTTGACAAGCCAGCCGGAGGATACGCAGCTCTTCATCTGCGGCGCCGACTGGTGGATGGATCCGCTCGTCAATTTGGCGAAACAGAAGGGCTGGGCGGAAGAGCGCATTCATGTCGAGCGTTTCACCGCGAAGGTCGCCGCGGCGGCGCTCGACAAAGTGTTCGAGGTCAAGATCGCGAGCTCTGGCAAGGTCTTCAAGATCCCCGGCGACAAGACGGTCAGCGCCTTCCTGGAAGAAAACGGAATCAAGATCCCCACTTCCTGCGAACAGGGCATGTGCGGAACCTGCAAGGTCAAGGTGCTGGAAGGCGAGATTGACCATCGCGACAAGCGTCTCAGCGAGGAGCAGCGGAAAGAGGGATATTTCCTCGCCTGCGTCTCCCGCGCGAAGGGCGATCTGCTCGTGCTGGATTTGTGACGGACTCTCGACGGCATTGCGAGGCGAGCGATGGCGACTCAAACTGACATTTGGCGCGCGGCCTGGATCATCGCCGAGCAATATGGCGAGGAGGGCGTCGGCTTCGCCGCGCAAATGGCGCAGAGCTTCGAATCAGGCGGCAAGGTCGACGCGCAGAAAGCCTGGCTGTCGATCATGGAGAAGGTGGAAGCGCTGACAACCGACAAGCAATTGGCGCTTCCAAGCCGCAAGGCTCATTAGGGCGTTTTCCGGCGAAGCGGATGCCGCACGTCGTTCCCGGCGGGCCGACGGCCTGACCGGGAATTCAGAGTCGTAATAAGCATCTTGGATGTTGTTCCGGATTCCCGATCGCGCGCAATGTGCGCGTCGGGAATGAGGTCCGTGCAGCGAAAGCGACGCCGCGCATCGGCGTCGTCCACGCTATATTCGATAGCCTTCTTCAGCGAGCACTTGGCGAACGGCGGGGCGCGTCTTCATACGCTCGTAATGCGCGCGGCAGTAGGGCGGCAACTCCATGGATATTTTGTCGGCCCAAAACTCGACGTAAAAAAGCGACGCGTCGGCGATCGAGAAAGTTCCGGCGACATAGTCGCGCCCCAGGCATTCGTCATTCACCGTCTGCAAGGCTGCGGCGACGATCTTTCGTCCTTCGGCCTGAACGGCTTCGATCGGCGTTTTAGACGTCGCATAGCGTTCCGGGGTGAAGACGCGCCGGAAGCCGTCGCCGTGAATATGATCGACGCAAAAATGCATCATCTCCAAAGCCGACTGTTTCGCGGCTTCGTCTTCCGGCAGGAGCTTGCGGCGCGGATAGGCGGTCGCGAGCCATATCGCGATGGCGGTAAAACTGGTCAGCGCGGTTCCGTCGTCGCGCAGAAGCGTGGGAATGGAGCCGTTCGGATTGATCGCCAGATATTCCGGCTTGAGGTGATCGCCCTTTACGAGATTGACGATATGCGCTTCGAAAATGAGGCCGATCTCTTCGAGCAAAATATGAATGCCCGTGGAGCAGGAGCCGGGCGTCATATAAAATTTCATCACTCTTGCGCCTCGTTTGTCGGACGGCCAG
Source organism: Methylocystis borbori (assembly GCF_036576025.1). Lineage (NCBI taxonomy): Bacteria > Pseudomonadati > Pseudomonadota > Alphaproteobacteria > Hyphomicrobiales > Methylocystaceae > Methylocystis > Methylocystis borbori. The sequence continues at coordinate 29,975 of NZ_JAZHYN010000031.1, forward strand.
CGCGCCGCGACAATCTTTGGCAATAGAGGCGCCATGATCTTACGCAGCGATCGAACGACCGCGCTTCTTGCATGCGTGCGGCGCGAGAGCGCTCCGAGGCGCCTGTTGCGGGGATGGGGACGTCTCTGCTGCGCGATGGCGACGCATGCCGAGCTAATATGTCATAAACTTAGCAATTGCGGCCAAGCATGGGGCCAGTAGGCGCGCGGCAGTCGCCGATCGGCGCTTGAAGAAAGGCGAAAGAGCGCCCCCGGCGCGGGGCTTGAAAGCCTCAATTCAAGAAATTCAATATTCCAGTCGTGACGGCGGCCAACAATGGCCTGTCGGCCGCCTGCACCTCTTCCGGCGTCGAAAATTCAATCCGCGGCTTCCTCGATGGGCGTGCTCGGCGGCACTTCCCAGACGCGCTTTCCTTCGACCCAGGTAAATTCGCCATGCGGATCCTGGCATTCAACGCCTTGTTCCGCGATCAATTTGTCGCACAGCATCACACAAATTGCGTCGATCGGCGCGCTAGTGTCGTTCTCCTCGGTCATGCGATCGATGGAGATTTCTCCCTCTTCCTCGCCGTCGACGAGGTGAATGATGAACACTTCCTCGTGACCTGGAATGCCATGCGCATTCACTCGGAAGGTTTCGCCCTTATATTTAAACTCGCGTATCATTTTCCGCCCTTCGCATTTTTTCATGTTTTGACGTGATTTTCCGCGCGTCGCGGCGCCGGATGCTAGCGATATTTTTTTTTCGCGGTCAAGGCCCGGCGGCTCTCCGCGGCTTGAAAGATTGTCGCATTGCGAAGCGTCGGAGGCTTTGGGCGCCTTTATTGCTAAAAGAAGCGTGAGACGCGCAGGGACAGCCGCTTGCGAATTGCCTGTTGCAAATGAGCGTCGACGCCATAGGGGAATAAACATGCCGATGCCTGCCCAGGAGATCGAGCGGATCATCAAAACCGCTCTGCCGGACGCTGTGGTGGAGTTGACGGCGCTCGCGGATGACAACGACCATTGGGCCGCGACCGTGACCTCCGCCGCTTTCTCCGGTCTCAGCCGCGTGCGTCAGCACCAGCTGGTGAACGCCGCCTTTGGCGACAGATTGGGCGGAGAGCTGCACGCGCTCGCGCTCAAGACGCAAGCGCCCTGACGGCTTCTTTCTTCCATGCCCTTAAGGGGCGCGACTTCAAATTCTGCTCTGGAGTTTAAGACATGTCCGACACGATCGAGCGCATCAAGAAACTGATCGCCGAGGATGACGTCGTCCTGTTCATGAAGGGAACGCCTCAGGCTCCGCAATGCGGATTTTCGATGCAGGTCGTTCAAATGCTGAATCAGCTCGGCGTTCCCTATAAAGCGGTGAATGTGCTGGCCGACGGCGAAATCCGCGAAGGCGTCAAGGCCTATTCAAGCTGGCCGACCATTCCGCAGCTCTACGTCAAGAGCGAGTTCATCGGCGGCTGCGACATCACGCGCGAAATGTTCCAGTCGGGCGAATTGGCCGCGCTGCTCGGCAAGGGAAGCGCCGCCGCCCAGTAAGACGACGTCACGGCAAAGGCGAGATCATTCTTGGGCGGAAACACGCGGTGTTTCCGCCAGAGCGTGATAATATCGCCTTCGCGCTTTTTCCGCTCGCATGCGGGCGGCGGCGCGGCACAGACAATATCCAAAGGCTGAAAGCCGATGCGCGATTGACCGATCCGCGCATATGCCTTCAGCCTTTTTTGCGCATTCGCGGAACGCGATAGCGCGCGCGTTTCACTTCACGATTTGGCGACGGAAAATTCGAGCGGAACGCCTGCCGCTTGCGCCTTTTGGCCGGCGGCTAGCGCGTCTTCGAGACGATCGGTGCGGATAAGGGCGAGGCCTTCCTTACCCCAATGCGAACCTGTCACGCCGATTTTGATCTCGCCGGCGATGACCTCGGAGCCCGCTGCGGGCGGCGTTTCGCCGTCGAATCGGAAGGGCGTGATGCGCTTCCTGACCACGGTGCGATGCTGCATGCGGGACACGACTTCCTGGCCGACGTAGCAGCCTTTCTTGAAGTCGAGGCCGGAGAGGCGATCCATGTTGGTTTCGTGAGGATAGGCGTCGCCATAAGGGAAATCGACCGCGCCGTCGGGAACGCCGGCGCTAATCCGATGTTCGTCATAGGACGCATGGTCGCCGGGCGCGTCGACCGTCCCGCGCTGTGCGATCGCGCGCCAGCCCATCAGCGGCGAACGCGGATCGCGGGCCAGCGTCAGCAGATTTTCCTGCTGCGGCGTCTGTTCTTCTATATAGGCGAGGCTTTCATAGGCGTCGCTTTTGTCGGCGACCGTCGCATTCGCCCGCAGCCGGTAACGGTTGAGCCGCTGCAAAAGTTCGGGCGCCAATGAACGCGGGCAGTCGAGCAGCAGGAGCGGCCCCTCCGTCGTCTCTCTTCTGAACACTAGAAAATCGCAAAGGATTTTGCCTTGAGGCGTGAGCAGCGCGGCGAAGCGCGCCTCGCCCGCGGCGAGCGACTGGATGTCGTTCGTAACGAGATTATGCAGAAAGCTAATCGCGTCGGGACCGGAGATTTCGACGACGCCCCGTTCCGGCAGTAAAATGGCGTGCGACATGTTTTGAACGCTCCGACGGCATTGTCCGCCCGCCTTATCGGCTTCCAGAGCCAGAGCGGAAGCAAAGCAGGCGCCATAGAGCCCCTGAGGCGACAATGCCGGCGGGGCTGCGCTCTCGTTTTGACGCGCTCCCTATTCAAAGGAGGATTAGGAAAGGGACGCAAGTCTTTCTTCACGCCCTTGCGCCATGCTGTCGCAGGAGCGCGGCGCTTGAATGATGGGAGTCGAGGCGCCATGTCGGCGAAAGCGACAGTCTTTTGCTTTTTGTCCATACAAGCGGAAGGCGTGAAACCTTGCGGAGTTCTACTGGCGTGGGTGAGATGACGCGCGCGCGTCGTATCTAAATTGGATCGCGCCGCAAGCGTCGGCTGGACAGTAGTGAATAAGTTAGGTCAAGATAAGCGATAATAGGCGTTCATTACTTTTGGACGGCTATGGCGCGTCTCTGTCCTTTGTTTATTAGCTACATCTTTGCTTCATCTCTAGGGCATGGCGCGGCTGCTATTGAATTCATCATTGTGCAGCGCATTTAGGCCTTGTTTCGCCGATTGGCATTGAATATGCACACGACATTTTGTGCTCCTCATGTCATAATCCACACAGGCTTTTGCAGATGCGAGAGGCGGATGCGCGGTCGCAGTTGCGTGTGACTGTTCGCGCGGAGGACGGCCATGGCCGATGATGCGAAACGAGAACAAAAGATTGTCGCCGGCGGGTCGGGAGGGCTGACCGTGCGTCCGGCGCGAAGAAAGGCGCCGTCGTCGGATACGGCGTTGCTCGGAATTTATGAAATCTCGAAAATCCTGACGGCGCCCGCCCGTCTCGAGGAGACGCTCGGCAATGTCGTGAGCGTGTTGAGCTCCTTCATGGACATGAAGCTCGGCATGATCGTCATCCTCGACCAGGAAGGAAATCCGGAGATTGTCGCGACGTCCGGCTGGACGAGTCAGGCGCCGGGCCGGCCTATCAATACCTTGCCGGCGAAAATAATAGACCGCATCGTCGCGACGATGATGCCGGTCATCGTCGAGGATGTCTCCTCCGACCCGCTTTTCACCGGCGCCTCGGACATTATCGCGAAAAGTCTCGGCGGCCGCGTATCCTTTCTTGGCGTCGCCATCCGAAGCGACAATCGCGTCATCGGCACGCTTTCGATCAACAGAGCCTGGGACGGGCTTTCCAATTACGCCTTCGACAGCGACGTGCGGTTTCTCACCATGGTCGCCAATCTCGTGGGCCAGACGGTAAAACTTCATCGGATGCTATCGGCTGACCGCCAGCGCATGCTCAACGAACGCGGCGTGCTGGAGAAGGCGCTCGATATGCAGCTTTCGGAACGGATGCAATCCGTGCGGCCGAAGGTTGCGGGCATTATCGGCGAAAGCTCGGCGATCCGCGAAGTGCTCGACACCATATCGATCGTCGCGCGCTCCAATTCCACCGTCCTGCTGCGCGGCGAAAGCGGCACGGGCAAGGAAGTCTTCGCGCGCGCCATACATGAATTGTCGGCGAGAAAAGAAAAGCCCTTCATTAAGCTGAATTGCGCGGCGTTGCCGGAAAGCGTGCTGGAATCGGAGCTCTTCGGCCATGAGCGCGGCGCCTTCACAGGCGCGGTGGCGCAGCGCGCCGGACGATTCGAACTCGCTAATGGCGGAACGCTGCTTCTCGACGAGATCGGCGAAGTTTCCGCGGCCTTTCAGGTGAAGCTGCTGCGCGTATTGCAGGAAGGCGAGTTCGAGCGCGTCGGCGGCAATAAGACGCTCAAAGTCAATGTACGAATGATCTTCGCGACCAATAGGAATCTCGAGGAAGCCGTCGCGAAAGGCGAGTTCCGCGCCGATCTCTATTATCGCATCAGCGTCGTGCCGGTCTTCTTGCCGCCGTTGCGGGAGCGTCCGGGCGACGTCTCCCTGCTCGCGCATAATTTTCTCAGCCGCTTCAACAGCGAGAACAATCGCAACAGCGCCTTTTCGTCGACGGCGATCGAGACGCTTCAGCGCTGCTATTTCCCCGGCAATGTGCGCGAGCTTGAGAATTGCGTACGGCGCACGGCGACCTTGGCGCATAGCGAAACGATCCTCGACACCGACTTCGCCTGCGCCTCGGGCAAATGTCTTTCCGCCTTGCTCTGGACGGGAAGCGGGCATGGCGCCTTTCACAGTTCGAATGGCGGGGAAGCGTCGCCGGATGTCGGCAATGGATTGGCGTCGTCCGCGCTTCGCGACCATGAGCGAGCGTTACCGCCTCCGCCGCCGGCGCTGGACGATTTCGACGGCGACGACGCCGATGGAAGGCACAGGTCCACGCGAAAGATCATCGAGAAGGAGCGCCTGATCGAAGGCATGGAGCGCGCCGCCTGGGTGCAGGCGAAGGCGGCCCGGCTGCTCGGCGTCTCGCTGCGACAGGTCAATTACGCGCTCAAGAAATATAATATCGAGATCAAGCGGCTCTAGGCGGCCGCTTCCCTCTTTGTGAACTTCTTGCCAAAAGGCCGCGGGGCGAAGCGCTCTTCGACAACCGGATCGTCACGGCGGCGGGGAAAATATTCCGCCGCCTTTGTTCGTCCTGAGCGATGGCGCTCCGGCTTCGAACGAAGCCAAAACTCCCATGTCGCCTTTGCTACATTTTTGTCGACAACCATACGTAACGACGCGCTGGAACAGGCGGCGTGTGCCCGAAAAAGCGGCGGGGCAATTGGCACGCGATTTGATTAAAAGCGCTGCAGCGCCCAGCTATGACTCAATTGGAGAATCGCGCCATGGCCTATAAGATTATCGCTTCCCAGTGCACGGTGTGCGGGGCGTGCGAATTCGAATGTCCCAACGCCGCCATTCGTCTCAAGAACGACATGTATATCATCGACCCGAAGAAGTGCACGGAATGCGAAGGGCATTTCGATACGCCGCAATGCGCGGTCGTTTGCCCCGTTGAGAATACCTGCGTGCCGGCTTGACCCAGGGCGGGGGAACGGAAGCAGTCGATTGGCTGGGAAGGCTTCTGTCCTGCCGCGACTGCCCGCATCAGGAAATTCGGGCGCGGGGACTTTGCGATATCGGGCAGGCTTGCGTTCGCGACAGGCGCGCCAGGCGCATCGATCGTTTTTTCGCGGCGAATCCTGATGAGGCCCCCAAATATATCGACCATCCCTATTCCGAGGTGCGGGTGGGGGCGGCGAAATACGCCAATGTCTTTTTGCTCCCCCGGCTTCTCGCGGACGAAGAACCCGATGTGAGAGCGATGGCGGCGCAGCGGCTCCCGCTGCGTCTTGGCGAAAAACTGATGCGCGATCCCGAGCCGAAGGTGCGCAGAGCGCTCGCGCATCGAGTCGAGGGCGCATTGCTCGTGCACTGCCTGCATGACGCCGACAGCAGCGTTCGCCTCATCGCCGCGCGTCGCGCCGGGCCGGACATGCTGCCGCTTCTTATGAGAGACCAAGATCCGCAGGTGCGCGGCGAGGTCGCAAGGCGCATCGCGCTCAATAAGCTCGGCGCGATGTGCGGCGACCCGGAGCCGCGGGTGCGCATGATAATTGCAGAGCGTCTGGAGCCCCTGCAATTGGCCCTGCTCGCCGCCGATGAAGATCTGCGAGTGCGCTTTATCGTGGCCGAGCGCTGTTTGCCTGGCGAGCTTATGCGTCTGCGCGACGATCCCGATCCCGAAGTCCGGCAGGTCGCTCGAACCCGCCTTGGCGAAATTGAGAAGAGTTGAACGGAGATAAAAATGGCGGCGGTGCAGGAGACAGTCGAACAAGTTCGCCGTATCGGCGCCGATCAGTATAAATACGGATTTGTCACCGACATCGAATCGGATCTGGCGCCCAAAGGGCTTTCCGAGGATGTGATCCGCTTCATCTCCGCGAAGAAGAATGAGCCGGAGTGGATGCTCGATTGGCGCCTCGACGCCTATCGCCGCTGGCTGACGATGAGCGAGCCGACTTGGGCGCTCGTGAATTATCCCGCGATCGACTATCAGGACCTTTATTATTACGCCGCGCCGAAGTCGACGGCGGGCCCGAAGTCGCTCGACGAAGTCGATCCCGAACTGCTCCGCACCTATGAAAAGCTCGGCATCCCCCTGCATGAGCGCGAAATTCTCGCCGGCGTCCAGCGGCCCGATGAAGAGCCTGGCCGCCGCGTGGCGGTGGACGCCGTGTTCGATTCCGTTTCGGTCGCGACGACCTTCAAGGAAGAGCTCGCCAAGGTCGGCGTGATCTTCATGCCGATCTCGGAGGCGCTGCGCGAACATCCCGAGCTGGTGCGGAAATATCTCGGCACCGTCGTCCCGACGTCGGACAATTATTTCGCGACGCTGAATTCGGCGGTGTTTTCCGACGGCTCCTTCGTCTATATCCCGCCGGGCGTGCGCTGTCCGATGGAGCTTTCGACCTATTTCAGAATCAATGAGAAGAACACGGGACAGTTCGAGCGCACGCTGATCATCGCGGACAAGGGCGCCTATGTCAGCTATCTCGAAGGCTGCACCGCGCCCAAGCGCGACGAAAACCAGCTTCACGCGGCGGTCGTCGAGCTCGTCGCGCTCGACGACGCGGAAATAAAATATTCGACCGTTCAGAACTGGTATCCGGGCGACGAAGAGGGCCGCGGCGGCATCTATAATTTCGTCACCAAGCGCGGCGATTGCCGCGGCGCCAACGCCAAGATCAGCTGGACGCAAGTAGAAACCGGCTCGGCGATCACCTGGAAATATCCGAGCTGCGTCCTGCGCGGCGATAATTCCCGCGGCGAATTCTATTCGATCGCCATCTCGAACGGCCGTCAGCAAGTGGATTCTGGCACGAAGATGATTCATCTCGGCAAGGGAACGTCGAGCCGGATCATCTCCAAGGGCATCTCGGCCGGCCGGTCGTCCAACGCCTATCGCGGCCTTGTTTCGGCGCATCGCAAGGCCGATGGCGCCCGCAACTTCACGCAATGCGACTCGCTTCTTATCGGCGACGCCTGCAGCGCGCACACGGTTCCCTATATGGAAGCGAAGAACGCCTCTTGCACTTTCGAACATGAGGCGACGACGTCAAAAATATCCGAAGACGTCCTCTTCTACTGCATGCAACGCGGACTCTCGCAGGAAGATGCGATCGCGCTCGTCGTCAATGGCTTCGTCCATGACGTGTTGCAGCAATTGCCCATGGAGTTCGCGGTCGAGGCGCAGAAGCTGATTTCGGTCAGCCTCGAGGGCAGCGTCGGTTAGAGCGTTTTCCGCCGAAGCGAACGCGGGTTCGGCGTAGAAAACGCGTCGTGCGGTAGAAGTCGGATTTAGGAGAGGTGTTGATGACAGCGCTGTTGGAAATTAAAGACCTGCGAGCCGAAATCTCGGGCAAGCAAATCCTCAATGGCTACGATCTCGTCGTCAACGCCGGCGAAATTCATGCGATCATGGGGCCGAACGGCTCGGGCAAGTCGACGCTCTCCTATGTGCTTTCCGGCCGGCCCGGCTATGAAATCACCGGCGGGCAGGCGTTGCTGAACGGCGCCGACCTTTCGGAAATGACGGTCGACGAGCGCGCGGCGGCGGGACTGTTTCTCGCTTTTCAATATCCGCTCGAAGTCCCCGGCGTGCCCACCATGACCTTCCTGCGCGCCGCGCTCAACTCGCAACGAAAAAAGCGCGGCGAGGAGGAATTGTCGTCGCCGGAGCTTTTGAAGCGCATTCGCGAGGCCGCCAAGGTTCTGGGCATGGACCCCGAAATGCTGCGTCGGGCGGTCAATGTCGGTTTTTCCGGCGGCGAGAAGAAGCGCGCCGAAACCTTGCAGATGATGCTGCTGGAGCCCAAGCTCTGCATTCTTGACGAAACCGATTCCGGTCTCGACATCGACGCGCTGAAAGTCGTGGCGAGCGGCGTGAACCAGATGCGCTCGAAAGATCGCGGGATGATCGTCATCACCCATTATCAAAGGCTGCTCGACTATATCACGCCGGATGTCGTTCACGTTCAGTCGGCCGGACGCATCGTGCGCACGGGCGGCAAGGAGCTGGCGCTCGAACTTGAGGCGACAGGCTACGCCCAATATCAGAGCGAAGCGGCCTGAGCGATGGCTGGCGACAATCGGAAACCGCTTCAGCCGACCCAGGCAGAGTCCGGGCTCGTGGAGCTTTTCGCGGCCCGGCGCATAAGCGGAGACAATCTCCCCTCCCTTTGCGCCGAGGCGTTCGAGGCTTTTCAGGCGAAGGGCTTGCCGAGCCGTCGCGAGGAGGCGTGGAAATACACTGACCTGCGTTCCTTGATGCGGGACGTCAAGCCGCTCGCGACGCCGCCGGAGCCGGCCGCGAAGGAGCTGGCCCGCGAAGCGGGGCTATTGAAGGAAACGGGCTTTCGCCGCATCGTTTTCGTCGGCGGCTATTTCGCGCCGGAGCTTTCCGATCTGCAGGATATCGAGGAAGGACTGAGCATAGGCTCTCTTTCCGAGGCGCTGGCGACTCAAGATTCATTCGCCGCTTCCTATCTCGGCAAAATATATCCCGCAGAGGATTCCGCTTTCGCCTTGAACACCGCCTTCATGAGCGAAGGCGTCGTCGTTCGCGTCAGGCCGGGCGCGACGATTGAGCGGCCGCTGCATTTTGTCTTTGTCGCCAATGCGACGCAGCCCGCGACTTATTTCCTGCGCTCGCTCGTCGTCGTCGAGAAAGGCGCGCGCGCGACCTTCATTGAAAGTTTCGAAGGCGCGGACCAGTGCGACTATCATGTCAACGCCGCGACGGAAATGGTCGTCGGCGAAGAGGCGCGGGTCGAGCGGATAAAAATCAGCCGCGAGGGAGATCAGGCGCTGCATGTCTCGACTCTCGTCGCGACGCTCGCGCAAAACGCCCGCCTCAATGATTTCGCACTGACCATCGGCGGATCGCTGGTGCGCAACCAGACATTCGTGAAGCTTGAGGGGCGGGGCGCTGCGGCGAATCTGCGCGGCGCCAATATTCTCGCCGGCAAGGAACATGCGGACAGCACGTTGCTGCTCGATCACGCGGTCGAGGGGTCGGAAAGCAAGGCCCTCTTCAAGTCTGTTCTCGACGATGATTCCCAGGCCGTCTTCCAGGGGAAGATAAGGGTTCGTCCGGCGGCGCAACATACCGACGCGAGAATGATGGCGCGCGCGCTGCTGCTATCGGGCGCCGCTCAGGCGATCTGCAAGCCGGAACTGGAGATTTTCGCCGACGATGTCCAATGCGGACATGGCTCGACGGTTGGCGCGCTCGATCAGGAGCTGAAGTTCTATCTGATGGCGCGCGGCATTGCCGAGGCAGACGCCGTAGGCCTTCTGGTGGAGGCTTTCATCGGAGAAACGCTCGACGGAATAGAACATTCCAGCGTCAGGGATCATATGACAAGCCTGGTCGCCGAGCTTAATGAGCGGAAATGATTTCGCCGCGATGGCCGCGTCGCAGTGAGGCGAATGGTCGCAGCGACTAGGCTGAACGGCTTCCGACTTCGGCGAAACGGTTAGGCGCGACTCATTCCTCGCGTTCGATTGGTCGGGCTGGCGAGCGTTCTTGGCTCGCCAAACACATCCTTTCTTTGAGCCGTCAAAAACCCCGCGCCCTGGACGAGGCCGATCGAGCGCGGGCGTCGAAGCGCCCCTACCGTTCCGCTCCAGAATTTGTGAAATGTCATGTTGTATTTGTAACAGCTTGAATGTGACGCGCGTCGCGCGAATGTTCCAGGCCCAGAATCGCCGAAACAATCTATCCAATTGATAATATAATGTATTCTCTGCCAAGCCGGCGTTGGCATAGGAGTTGCGACCCTCCCGTCAGATTTGAGATCAAGATGGCGTCACGAGGCGCATAGACGACGCCAAACCGCGGAAGGGATCAAGCCATGGATTCGATAGGCACGGCGGGTGGGAGCGAAGGAACGACTGAGGCTCTTGCCGGGATTATGGAGAAGATCGCGGAGCACAAGGGGTGCGGGACGTCTGGGGGCAGCGGGAAGGCGTCCTGCGGCTCGGCGGCGGGCGAGGGGGATCTGCCGACGGACATAT
>NZ_JAZHYN010000032.1:0-40040 GCF_036576025.1 Methylocystis borbori
GGCGGAAGCGCCGCCTCTTCCGGCGCGCCGCCGGCGAGCGCGTCATTGGGCAATTCGTCGGAGCCCGGCGAAAGCCCCAGCCGCGCCGCCCGCGCCCTCTGCTCGGCGCGGCGCGCGGCGGAGACGGGATAGGCGGCGATGTCTGAGGGTTCTTGGCCGGTGTCGCGGGTGGTGGTCATGTCGGCGTTGAGTTCTCCGCCCTCCTCGCTTTCCGCCTCGTCAGGCTCGGGCCTTACCGCGAAGACGGCGACGTCGAAGGCCGCCCGGGCGGGGGGTTGCGCCGAATCCTCGGTGAAAAAGGGCCGCGCGGGACGCAGCTTCGCATAACTCCGCGCCATGGCGCCTGCGCGGTCGCCATAGCCGCCAAGGAAGAAATCCGCTTCCGCCGGTCCGAATTTGCCGAGACGATGGGTCGCGCCGTCGTCGGGGACCATTGCGCGGCCGGGCGGATAGTCTTCATGTCTCTGGGAGAGAAGCACGAGGCGTCCAATCGGCGCCTCGCTGCGCTTGTCGGTCTTGGGCGCGGCCGGCGCCGGGAGGCCGGGCGTTCCGCGGTCGACGCCGGCGTCGTTCTTTTCCTTCTCGATTTTCCGCCAGTTCTGCACGTTGCGCGAATGCTGGTCGAGCGATTCGGAGAAGACATGGCCGCCCGTGCCGTCGGCGACGAAATAGAGATCGCGCGTCGAAGCCGGCCGCGCCACCGCCTCGAGCGCCGCGCGGCCGGGATTGGCGATGGGGCCGGGCGGCAGGCCGTCGATGGCGTAAGTGTTATAGGGCGTCCATTTGTCGATTTCGGACCGCAGGATGGACCTACCCAGCGTCGCCTTGCCGCCGACAAGCCCGTAGATGATGGTCGGATCGGACTGGAGCCGCATGCCCTTGCGCAGCCGGTTGACGAAGACCGCCGCGACGCGCGGACGCTCCTCTTCCTTGCCCGTCTCCTTCTCGACGATGGAGGCGAGGGTAACGAGTTCATAGGGCGTGCGCAGCGGCAGGTCGGGCGAACGCTTCGCCCAGATCGAGTCGAGAAGCTTGCGTTGGTCCTCCTGCATTTTCGTCAGCAGGCGGGCGCGCGGGAATCCGCGCGGATATTTGTAGGTCTCGGGCAGCAGCGCCCCTTCCTTCGGCGTGTCGGTCACGACGCCCGTGAGCAGGGCCTCCTCCTTGAGGCGCTCGACGATTTGTTCGCTCGTCAGGCCTTCGGGAATGGTGAGGCTGTGCATGACCTGGCGGCCGGAGGCGATCTCGTCGATCACGTCGCGCAGGCTGATGTTTTTCTTGAAGGCGTATTCGCCGGGTTTCAGCTTGCCGAATTTGCCCTCGATCACCGTCGCCAATTGCATCAGCGTCGGATTGGCGATGACGCCTTCACGGTCGAGCTGCGAGATGATTTCGAGAAAATCGCTGCGGGGCGGAATATAGACGACCTTATCCGCCGCGAGCGGGCCGGGCTCCTTGAGCTTATGCAAAGCGGCGATGACGCCAAAGACGCTGGCGACCAAGACGACCAGCAGGAAGCTGAGAAACCCACTGACGAGCGAAAGCGTGCCGTCGCGGCGCTTCTTTTTTTTCTTGGGCGGCGGCGCGGTTCGCGCCGGCGGAGGCTTGCCGGCGCCTTGCGAACTCGCGCGCCGTCCAAAGAGCGAATTGCTCGTTTCCCCCGCGCTCTTAGGGGCTGGGGCGGGCGCCGCGACGGGGGGCTCGGGCGGCTGCGGCGGCGCGCCTTTGGACGCCAACGCTTCATTCGTCGCGGACGCCGCCGCCGTAACGTCGGCGTCTTTTTCCGGCGCGCCGTTCTTTTCGTCCGCTTCGCTCATCGCATCACGCCAATCGAACCGGCCGGAACGGCCATAACCCTGCCCTGGGCGCCCCGGCCCGAAGACTCGTCGCCAGGAGACTTATCACTATGCGCCATTATGGCGAATTCAGGAACAAGGCGCCAAGGCGCGCTCAGGAGGCGCGGCGGAAAACCAGCGAAGCGTTGGTGCCGCCAAAGCCGAAGGAATTCGAGAGGACGATATCGATCTCCCGTTGGCGCGCTTCATGCGGCACGAGGTCGATCGTGGTCTCGACGGAAGGATTGTCGAGATTGCGGGTCGGCGGCGCGACATTGCTCTGCATCGCGAGGATCGAATAGATCGCCTCCACTGCGCCCGCCGCGCCGAGCAGATGGCCGATCGCCGATTTCGTCGACGACATGGAGAGTCTCGGCTCGGCGTTTCCCAAAAGCCGTTCGACGGCCTTGAGTTCGATTTCGTCGCCAAGCGGCGTCGACGTGCCATGAGCGTTGACATAGTCGATGTCCGACACCGAAACGCCCGCGCGCTTCAACGCCGCCTTCATGCATCGGTAAGCGCCGTCGCCGTCGGGAGACGGCGCGGTGATGTGATAGGCGTCGCCCGACATGCCGTAGCCGATGAGCTCGGCGTAGATTTTCGCGCCGCGCGCCTTGGCGTGCTCATATTCTTCGAGCACGACGCAGCCGGCGCCTTCGCCGAGGACGAAGCCGTCGCGGTCCTTGTCATAGGGGCGCGAGGCGGCTTCCGGCCGGTCGTTGAAGCCGGTGGAGAGCGCGCGGCAGGCGGCGAAGCCCGCGACGCCGATACGGTTGACCGGCGACTCGGCGCCGCCCGCGACCATCACCTCGGCGTCGCCCACCGCAATGATGCGCGCCGCGTCGCCAATGGCGTGGGTGCCCGTCGCGCAGGCCGTCACCACCGCATTATTCGGGCCCTTGAGGCCGTGCATGATCGATACGTAGCCGCCGGCGAGATTGATGATGCGGCCGGAGACGAAGAAAGGCGAAACGCGGCGCGGGCCCTTCTCCCTCAAGGTGACGGAGGTCTCGTAAATGCCGCCGAGGCCGCCGATGCCGGAGCCGATCAAAACGCCGGTCGTTTCCTGTTTTTCCGGCGTGTCGGCGGTCCAGCCGGCGTCTTTCAGGGCCTGCGTCGCCGCGCTGGCGCCGTAGATGATGAAATCGTCGACCTTGCGCTGTTCCTTGGGGTCGAACCAGTCGTCGGGGTTGAAGGAGCCGTCGCTTCCGTCGCCGCGCGGCACCACCGCCGCGACCTGACAGGCGAGGTCCGCGACCTCGAATGTGTCGATGCGCTTAAAACCGCATTCTCCCGCGACGAGACGCCGCCAATTCGTCTCCACGCCACAGCCCAGCGGCGACACGACGCCCAGACCGGTGACGACCACCCTGCGCATGATTGAGGCTCTCGAAACTTTTTTGGTCGACGTTAAAAAAGACGCGACGGCCGCGAAGCCTTTAAGGCTCCGCCGCGCCGCGGCTCGATATTCCTGGACCTTTAGGCCGCTTTGGCCTTTTCAAGGAATTTCACGGCGTCGCCGACGGTGAGGATCGTCTCGGCGGCGTCGTCGGGAATCTCAACGCCGAACTCTTCCTCGAAGGCCATGACCAATTCGACCGTGTCGAGCGAGTCGGCTCCCAGATCGTCGATGAAATTGGCTTTGTCGACGACCTTGTCGGCTTCGACGCCGAGATGCTCGACAACAATCTTTTTCACGCGCTCGGCGACATCGCTCATCTGTTTCAGTCCCTACTTGGCTGTTGGTGTTCGCACCGCTATGGCGTCGCCGGGCATGCCTTTGCGGCCCGCCCAAGATCGCCACGTCCCCCTAAAACTCTTGATCGCTCGCCGGCGCCCCTTTTTTTAGGCGCGCAAGACGCAAAGCGGCTTGGCCCAGGGTCGATAAACGCGGCGAGGCCGCCCCTCAGCGGCGAGGCTCTGGTAGCATACTTCCCCGGCCATGGCGAGAGGGGGCGCCCGCGGACATGCGGCCCGAGAAAGCTCATGCGACAGGGCCCTTAGCCGCTTTCCGGATCGCCGCCCGCTCAGATCATCGCCATGCCGCCATTCACATGCAGCGTCTGGCCGGTGACGTAGGAAGCCTCGTCGCTGGCGAGATAGACGCAGGCCGCGGCGACGTCCGCGCCGGTGCCGAGCCGCCCCGCCGGCACCATGCGCAGGATCGCCTCCTTTTGCGCGTCGGTCAGCGCGTCGGTCATGGGGCTCTCGATGAAGCCCGGCGCGACGCAATTGACCGTGACGCCGCGCGAAGCGACTTCCGCCGCGAGCGATTTCGACATGCCGATCATGCCCGCCTTGGCGGCGGCGTAATTGCCCTGTCCGGGATTGCCTGTGACGCCGACGATCGAGGTGATGCCGATGATCCGGCCGAACCGCTTCTTCATCATGCCGCGCAGCACCGCGCGGGAGAGACGGAAGGCGGAAGTGAGATTGACGTTGATGACGGCGTCCCAATCCTCGTCTTTGAGGCGCATGAACAGCATGTCGCGGGTGATGCCGGCGTTGTTGACGAGAATGTCGAGGCCGCCCATCGCCGCTTCGGCCGCCGGCGCGAGCTTTTCCGTCTCCTCCCGATCGGCGAGGTTGCAGGGCAGGATATGCGCGCGCGCGCCCAATTCGCCGGCGAGGGCTTCCAGCGCCTCCTTTCGCGTGCCCGACAGCGCGACGGTCGCGCCCGCCTTATGGAGCGCGCGGGCGATGTCCCTGCCGATGCCGCCGCTCGCGCCGGTCACCAGCGCGGCCTTGCCGTTGAGATTGAACATTGATGGCGTCTCCTCTTTGAAGGCCTGCGTCTTTTTCTTTTGCTCGCGAATTCGGCGCGGGCGCTCATAGCGCCGCCGTCCCGTTTAACGCGAAACGGGAAAATTGCGAGAGGGCCTCCCATGACGGCGCCTCGCGCGCCATTTTTGGATCGATTTCGCCCCAGCGGGGCGCGCCGAGGCGGGAGTCGACGCCGCTGACCCGCAAGGCGCGGATTCGAGACAGGAATAAGCTGATTGTAAACGAAAAATCTCCTTCAAATGGATTGTGGCCTATCTGCAACACTCGAATTCTTTTGGCCATTCTAGGCCCGATTTAACCTTCTGTTTGTTGTTTCCCGCGAGGAATTTGACCACACTCCATCGTGCTTGGGGGTCCGCGTCAAAAACGTCCATGAGTCACGGACAGGCGCGCGCCTAATTTATTGGTTGGCTCGAAACGAAGGATAGAGAAATGAAGACAGCAATCTCGGCACTGGCTCTGGCGACGGCGCTTTTCGCCGGCGCTGCGAGCGCCGCCGACCTCCCCTCCCACAAGGCGCCTCCGCCTTACATCCCCCCGCCGCCGATCATGACGTGGACCGGATTCTACGCCGGTCTTAACGTCGGCGGCGGCTTCCAGGACAGCTCCTCCTCCAACGTTTGGGGCTGGGGCGGCGGCGGCGGCGGCGGACGCGCCGGCATCGTCGGCGGCGGCCAGATCGGCTATAACTTCCAGTTGACGCCCATGTTCGTCGCGGGCGCCGAGGCTGACTTCCAGGGCACGAGCATCGGCTCTGGCGGCAACGGCAACAACTACGGCTGGCTGCTCGGCTTCGGCGGCCCGGTCGACACCGCGCGCATCAACTGGTTCGGCACGGTTCGCGGCCGTCTCGGCGTGACCCTGCTCAGCCCGCAACTGCTCGTTTACGGCACGGGCGGCTTCGCCTATGGCGAAGTGCAGCGCAATGGCTGGCTGCTCGGTAACAACAGCGCCGTGCAGACGGGCTGGACCGCCGGCGGCGGCGCCGAGTGGATGTTCCTGCCGAACTGGTCGGTCAAGGCTGAGTATCTCTATACGCAGCTCAGCGGCACCGGCAACAACAACAACTGGGGCTGGCTGTTCAACCCCGGCTGGGGCCTCAACAGCACCAACAACCGCACGCGCTTCCACACGGTCCGCGCGGGCGTGAACTATCACTTCAACTTCGGCTCTCCGGCGCCGGTGTTGGCCAAGTACTAATCGGCCTGACAGTCGATGGGATGGGCCCGGTCCTCGCGACCGGGCCTTTTCTTTTTTAAGCGAAGGCCCGATAGGCGTCGAAATCGGCTGGCGCGCCGACGGATATGCCGGCGGCCTGCGGCGCGATGCGCTTCAAGAGCCCCGCAAGCACCTTGCCCGCTCCGCATTCGACGAATTTCGTCGCGCCATGATCGGCCATATAGGCGACGCATTCGCGCCAGCGCACTGCGCCCGTGACCTGCTCGACAAGCAGGCGGCGAATGGCTTCGGGATCCTGCGTCGGCGCCGCCGTGACATTGGCGACGACGGGAACGCAAGGCGCATTGATCGACGCATGCGCCAGCGCCTCGCGCATGGCGTCGGCGGCGGGCTGCATCAAGGCGCAATGGAAGGGCGCGGAGACGGGCAGCAGCACCGCGCGCTTGATTCCCTTCCCTTTGGAAATGTCGATCGCCTTTTCGACGGCGGCCTTCGCGCCCGAGAGCACGATTTGTCCGCCGCCATTGTCATTCGCCACCTGGCAGATGGCCTGCGCTTCGGCCGACGCTTCCGCGGCGATGGCGCGCGCCTGATCCAGCTCCGCGCCGAGCAGCGCCGCCATGGCGCCTTCTCCCACCGGAACCGCCTTCTGCATGGCGTCGCCGCGAATGCGCAGCAGCCGCGCCGTATCGGAGATCGTCAAGGCGCCGGCGGCGGCGAGGGCCGAATATTCGCCAAGCGAATGGCCGGCGACGAAAGCGGCGTCGCGCGCAAGATCGAGCCCGCATTCGGCCTCCAGCGCGCGAATCGCGGCGAGCGAAACCGCCATCAGCGCCGGCTGGGCGTTGGCGGTGAGCGTGAGTTCGGCTTCCGGGCCGTCGAACATGAGCTTGGAGAGCGGCTGCGACAGGGCCGAATCCACTTCCGCGAAGACGTCGCGGGCGGGTTCGACGGCGTCGAAAAGCGCCTTGCCCATGCCGACCGCCTGCGAGCCTTGGCCCGGAAAAATAAAAGCCTTCGTCATCTCAAACAGCTCCACTAGCGCTTTCGTTGAATTCTGGCGCCGGGCGATTGGTTTCCTCGTCCTGAGGACGCCCTGCCTAAGTCGGGCTTGCCAGACTTGGGCTTCAAATGCCGATCTCGGATAAACCCGCGATCGGTGGGCCGTCTTGAAGGACGAGGAAACGAGATCTCGTCGCGCCCTCCTGCTTCGCGACGCCTGCTTCGCAGGCTCCCTAGCATGAGGGCGTGAGTCGGCCCGGCTCCCGAAGCGCCGCGAGTGGCATTGCGCCGCCGCCCGTGTCAAGCTCCGCTAAATTTGGCGGCAAGCGAATGAGGAGCGGGCCGGGAAAAGCCATGAGCGAAGAGAAATGCGGCTGCGGTCGGGAGCGTGGGGTCGACCGTCGCGACGCTTTGTCACTCTTAACGGGCGTCGGCGGGCTGGCGTTCGGCGCCGCGCCAGCGCTCGCCAAGGCGGTCAAATCGCCGCAGCTGCCTGAGGATGAGGGCTTCATGCGGCTTGCGATCGAGGAGGCGGCCAAGGGGGATTTTCCCTTTGGCGCCCTCATTGTGCGCGAGGGCAAGGTCGCCGCGACAGGGCGCAATCTCGGCGTCGCCAACAACGACCCCACGGCGCATGGCGAGATGATGGCGATCCGCCATTTCGTCGCCGAGCATCCGGCGAAGGAGCTTAAAGGCGCGACGCTTTATACGTCGGGCGAGCCCTGCCCCATGTGCATGAGCGCGATCATCTGGTGCGGCATGGGGCGCGTGGTTTACGCCGCCTCGATCGAGCAATTGTCGAAGCGGCTGGGGCAGATCATGCTGACGAGCCGCGCGGTCGCCGAGCATACGCCGTTTCTGACCGTCGCCATCACTGGCGGCGTGCTGGCTTCAGAGGCGCTCGCGCTGTTTGATAAAATTAAGCCGAGCCCTTAGCCTTAACGGCGCTTCGGCAAAGGCCGACGACGAGGGCGAAGTAGAATCCTCAGACGAAAGTCGGACTCATCGCCTGAATGTCGGAGCGCCCGCTTATTTGTTCGAGCGCGTCGTGCTGATCGGCGCGTCGTTTTGGCTCTTCGAATTTGGCGCCGTCTTGAGTCTTGCGGTGCCAATTTCGGAGATCACATTGTTTACTTTCCGCGAACGCCGGCGTCCGGGATATGGCGACAAGCGAAACGGCAAACGAAATCGCGAGCGCCGAGGCGAAGACCGTTTTCATCGGTTGATCCTTTCCGCTGCGCCCGTTCGCGCGGCTTTGGCCGCCCGCGACGCCGGCAGGCGCTTCTAATTTCTGGGAATTGAATTGTTCGACCTGCCGCGCGGGATGCCGGTCTTGGTTCCGTCCTTGTTGGTGTGCATGAAGGACGAAAGATTGCCGGCCGCCGCCTGATCGCTGATGCCCTGCGGATTGGCCTTCTTCCCATGCGGGATCGCATTTTCGGCGGAAGCGGCTCCAGCCGTTGCGATCAACAGAAGACCGCCGCACAGCGCCGCGCTGATTTTTCGATTTGCCATCGCCCCACTCCCTTTCGCCAGGTCCCTTGGTCGCCCTTCGCGGCATCTTAGACACGACGCGACGTTTCTGGAAACGCGGCCGAACCCGTCGGCCGAATTATTTCCCCGCCCTTTCCCGCACCAACTCCTCCACCACGCTGGGGTCGGCGAGCGTCGAGGTGTCGCCGAGCGCGCCGAACTCGCCTTCGGCGATCTTGCGCAAAATGCGCCGCATGATTTTGCCCGAGCGCGTCTTCGGCAGGCCGGGCGCGAATTGCACAACGTCGGGCGTCGCGATCGGCCCAATCTCATGGCGCACCCAATGCGCCAGCTCCTTGCGCAAATGTTCGCTCGGCGTCACGCCGGCGTTGAGCGTGACATAGGCGTAGATGCCCTGCCCCTTGATGTCGTGCGGATAGCCGACGACGGCGGCTTCCGACACTCTTTCATGGGCGACCAGCGCGCTCTCCACCTCCGCCGTGCCAAGGCGATGACCCGAGACATTGATGACGTCGTCGACGCGCCCGGTGATCCAGTAATCGCCGTCGGCGTCGCGCCGCGCCCCGTCGCCGGTGAAATATTTGCCGGGATAGGCGGTGAAGTATGTCTGCGCGAAACGTTCGTGATCGCCGAAGACCGTGCGCATCTGGCCCGGCCAGGAATCGGCGATGACGAGGAGCCCCTCGCAGGCGCCTTCGAGCACATTGCCGAGCGGATCGATAATTTCGGGAACGACGCCGAAGAAGGGCCGCGTCGCCGAGCCGGGCTTCAAATCCGTCGCGCCGGGCAAGGGCGTGATGAGCGCGCCGCCCGTTTCCGTCTGCCACCAGGTGTCGACGATGGGGCAGCGGCCCTCGCCGACGACGCGGTGATACCATTCCCAGGCCTCGGGATTGATCGGCTCGCCGACGGAGCCGAGGAGGCGCAGCGACGCGCGGCTCGTCTTCTTCACCGGCGCGTCGCCCGCCGCCATCAGCGCGCGGATCGCCGTCGGCGCCGTGTAGAAGATGTTGACCTTATGCTTGTCGACGATCTCCCAGAAGCGCGACACGCTCGGATAATTCGGCACGCCTTCGAACATCAGCGTCGTCGCGCCATTGGCGAGCGGGCCGTAGATGATATAGCTGTGGCCGGTCACCCAGCCGACGTCCGCCGTGCACCAATAGACGTCGCCGTCGCGATAATCGAAGACGAGTTCATGGGTGAGCGAGGCATAGACGAGATAGCCGCCCGTCGTATGCAGCGCGCCCTTGGGCTTGCCGGTCGAGCCCGACGTGTAAAGGATGAAGAGCGGGTCTTCGGCGTCCATCTCCGCATAGGGACAATCGGCGTGAACGCGCGCGGCTTCTTCCTCATAGCGGAAGTCGCGTCCGGGCTGCATGTCGATCTCCGCGCCCGTGCGCGTGACGACGATCACCGTTTTCGCCGGCGTCTTGTCGAGCGCCGCGTCGACATTGGCCTTGAGCGGAATTTTCTTCCCGCCGCGAAGTCCTTCGTCGGCGGTGACGATCACCTCCGATTGCGCGTCCTCTATGCGGCCGGCGAGCGCATCGGGCGAGAAGCCGCCGAAGACCACCGAGTGAACGGCGCCGATGCGCGCGCAGGCGAGCATGGCGAAGGCGGCCTCGGGGATCATGGGCAGATAGATGGTGACGCGGTCGCCTTTCTTGACGCCGTGTTTCTTGAGCACATTGGCGAAGCGACAAACCGCTTCATGCAATTCGCCATAAGTGATGTGACGCGAGACGGAAGGATCGTCGCCTTCCCAGATGATCGCAGTTCGATGCGCGCGCTCCGGCAGATGCCGGTCGACGCAATTCATCGCGACATTGGTCGTCCCGTCCTCGAACCATCTGATCGAGACGTTATGCGTATCGAAACTCGTATGTTTCACCTTGGTGAAAGGAGATATCCAGTCGATGCGCAGCGCCTGCTCGCCCCAGAAGCCTTTTGGGTCTTTGACGGAACGCTCGTAGAGCGCGCGATAGCGCGCATCGTCGATGCGCGCCGTCTTCTTCCAATCCTCGGGGACGGGATAGATTTTATGCGACATTTTTCTAACGCCTTCGAGTTCGTCATGGCCGGGCTTGACCCGGCCATCCACGCCGCGAGGCCGCGCAATCCCTGGTCAGCGAAGCGTATTACAGCCTTTCAAGCTTAGCCGATACGTCCGCGTGGATGCCCGCGACAAGCGCGGGCATGACGCCCAGAGGCGGCGGCGCTCATTGCTTTCTCGCGCTGGCGATTTGAACATTGTGCTGCATGCGCTGGACCATAAGCCGCATCAGATAGAAGCCGAATTGCGGATTTTGCGCCGCGAGCTGCAGGAGATCGTCGTAGCGGATGCAAAGGAGATCGAGATCGGTCGCGGCGACGGCGGTCGCGGTGCGGCGGTTTTCGCTCGTAAACATCCCCATCTCGCCAAAGAGCGCGCCGGCTTTGAGCGTCACATCCGGCTCGAGGAGATGAATTTCGCCGCGCACGATGATGTAGGCTTCCTCGGACAGGTCGCCTTTGCGGTGCAGGGTGAAGCCCTGCGAGAGCTTCAGCGGCTTCATATAGGGGCGCAGCCATTCGAAATCGAAATCCTCGGAAGCGGCGGCGCGAATGTCGGCGACGAGGCGCTGCATCTGCCGCAGCCGCAGCACATTGACCGGCACCAGAAAGGCGTTGAGCGCGAAGAGCGGATAAAGGCCCTTGAGAAAAAAATAAAGGGCGAAGATCGCATTGGCGAGGATCGCCCCGATACGCAAGGGGATCATCGTGTTCGACACATAGACGAACACGCTCGCCGCGGCGGCGAGATAGCCGATCGCTTCGACGTGCCAGTTGTAATTTGGCGGGAGCAGGTATTGCAGGATCATGTCAACAGCAACTTGGCATATGTTTTTGACATGTTAGCAGAAGGCCCCGCGCCCGCGCGAGAGGTGGAGAAAAGTCGCGAGCGGTCGGGCTTCGCCCGGAGCGAGCGGCCCTCCAAACCCGCGCACTTTGCGGCCGACCGGGCGATTTGGTAAAGCGCCTTGGCTCAATTTCGCGCGAGGCCGAGGAAAATGGAAAAATTCGTCAAGCTCACCGGCGTCGCGGCGCCGCTCCCGATCATGAACGTCGACACCGACATGATCATTCCCAAGCAATTTCTCAAAACCATCCAGCGGACCGGGCTCGGCAAAGGCCTTTTCTCCGAAATGCGCTATCTGGAGGATGGCTCGGATAACCCGGATTTCGTGCTCAACAAGCCGGCCTATCGCCAGGCGAGCATTCTCGTCGCGGGCGATAATTTCGGCTGCGGCTCCTCGCGCGAACACGCTCCCTGGGCGCTGCTCGATTTCGGCGTGCGCTGCGTCATTTCGACGAGCTTCGCCGATATTTTCTATAATAACTGCTTCAAGAACGGCATTCTGCCGATCAAGGTCGACCCAGCCGACCTCGAGAAGCTGATGGACGACGCCACGCGCGGCGCGAACGCCACGCTGACGATCGATCTCGAAGCGCAGGAGATTCGCGGCCCCGATGGGGGCGTCGTGAAATTCGACATCGATCCCTTCCGCAAACACTGCCTTCTGAATGGATTGGACGACATCGGCCTGACGCTTCAAAAGGCGGAAAAAATAGACGCCTATGAAAAAAATGCCGCGGCGTCGCGTCCTTGGGCGTGATTCTTAGGCGTGATTCTTAGGCGTGATCTGGGCGTTTCCGGCAAAGCGCCTTAGCTTCGGCGCCGCGGCGCTTATATTAAGAATGGGCCCTTATGGGTCAGAGCCTTTTCCTCGAAGCGGCGACGGCGGGAGACCCTGCGCGGCCCGAGGCCCTGTAGAAAACTTCTGGACGCCAGCCTGCGACGGATATAGCGCGCTTGAACTATCTTTCCGCCCTTTCGACGCGCTTTCGCGCCGCCGGCCACTCGCTGGCCCGGCTCGCTGAAGGCGCGCGGCGCTCGCCGAAGCTCGACGAGATCGCCGAGAGCCAGTGGCGGGATACTGGCGCCCAAAATTTAGGCGCCATGGAGGATGCGCCGGGCGAGTTCGTGGAGAGGGCGGCGGCTTCGCAGGGCGAAGACGCGCCCCGTTTCGAGCCCGGAAGCTCCTTTCGGGAAGGACCCGGCTTCGATGGCCAGGGTCTGCTTTCGGTCCATAATCTCGCGAAATCCTACAAGGCGCGTCGCGTCGTCGAGGATGTGAGCCTGCATGTCGCGCGGGGCGAGGCGGTCGGGCTTCTCGGCCCCAACGGCGCCGGCAAGACCACTGTTTTTTATATGATTACAGGGCTGGTAAAGCCCGATAAGGGCGTCATCTCCCTCGACGGCTATGACGTGACGCCGCTGCCAATGTATCGGCGCGCGCGGCTCGGCATCGGCTATCTGCCTCAGGAAGCTTCTGTTTTTCGTGGTCTTTCCGTCGAGGACAATATTCGCGCGGTGCTCGAAATCACCCAGCCTGATCCGAAGAAGCGCGAGGAGGAGCTCGAGACGCTCCTCGACGAATTCCGCCTGACCCGCATGCGGCAGACGCCCGCCGTGGCGCTGTCGGGCGGCGAAAGGCGGCGCTGCGAGATCGCCAGGGCGCTGGCCGGCCATCCGTCCTTCATGCTGCTCGACGAGCCTTTCGCCGGCATCGACCCGATCGCGGTCGGCGGCATTCAGGATTTGGTGCGCCAGCTCAAAGCGCGCGGCATCGGCGTGCTTATCACCGACCACAGCGTGCGCGAGACGCTCGGCCTCACCGACCGCGCCTACATCATCTACAACGGCCATGTGCTGACAGAGGGCCCGCCCGAGGAGATCGTCGCCAATCCCGACGTGCGCCGCATCTATCTTGGGGAAGACTTCCGCATGTAGCGAGCGGGTGATTAACCCTTGGGCGTTTCTCTCGCTGCGGCGCCGCAAGTTTTAGCCTGCAAAAGTCGCGCCGCCATGTTATAAGCTTTCCAAGCAAAAACCGGGCCGCAAAGGCGGCCGAACGGCGCGTGCGAGTCGGCAAAATGGCGATGTCCACCAAATTAATGATGCGTCAGGGCCAAGCTCTGGTCATGACGCCCCAGTTGCTGCAGGCGATCAAGCTGCTGCAATTTTCGAATTTGGAGCTTTCCGCCTTTCTGCATGACGAACTGGAGCGCAACCCCCTGCTCGAGGCGCAGGAAAGCGACGCCGGGCCGATCGACGAGGCCCGCGCGGCGGGAGAAAGCGAAATTCTCCTCGACTCCTTCGACGCGCCCCAGGAGGGCGACTGGGCGCGCAGCGAACTCGTCGTCGATCAAGCCGCGCTCGTCGCCGATCTCGACGCCGATATGAGCAACGGCTTCGAGGCGGCCGAGCCCGTGAGCGCGTCGCCGACGCGCGACGAGACGCAGGAAGGGGCCGGTCTTTCGGCCACCTCCTGGACCGGCGCGGCGGGCGGCGGCGTCGACGGCGAGGCCCCCAATCTCGAAGCTTATGTCGCCCAGCGGCCGAGCCTGCATGAGCATCTCGCCGAACAGCTTGCGCTCGCCTGCCCGGACCCGCGCTTGCGCATCATCGGACAGGCGATCATCGATTCGATCGACGAGAGCGGCTATCTGCGCGAAGATCTGGCCGAGATCGCCGCGCGCCTCGAGGCCGATCCAAAGGAGGCGGAAGGCGTTCTGGCGACGATCCAGACTTTCGATCCCTCGGGCGTCGGCGCCCGCGACCTCGCCGAATGTCTCGCGATCCAGCTCAAGGAGCGCGACCGCTACGATCCGGCGATGCAGATTTTCATCGCCAATCTGCCGCTCGTCGCCCGCCGCGACCTGGCGCAGCTCGCCAAGCTCTGCGGCGTCGACGAGGAGGATGTCGCCGACATGGCGGCGGAGCTGCGACGGTTGGAGCCCAAGCCCGGTCGCGCCTTCGGCGGCGCGCCGATCCAGCCGCTCGTCGCCGACGTCATCGTGCGCCCGGCGGCGGACGGCGGCTGGCATGTGGAGTTGAACGCCGACGCCCTGCCGCGCGTCCTGGTCAATCACAGCTACGCGGCGAAGGTGAGCGCCGTCGCCACCGGCGCCGCCGATAAGAGCTTCATTTCGACGTGCCTGCAAAACGCCAATTGGCTGACGAAGAGCCTGGAGCAGCGCGCGCGCACCATTCTCAAGGTCGCCTCCGAAATCGTGCGGCTGCAGGACGCCTTTCTCGCCCATGGCGTCGAGCATTTGCGGCCCTTGAATCTGCGCACTGTCGCCGACGCGATCGGCATGCATGAATCGACCGTTTCGCGCGTCACCTCCAACAAATATATGATGACGCCGCGCGGCGTTTTCGAATTGAAATATTTCTTCTCCGCCTCCATCGCCACGACGAGCGGCGGGGCGGCCCATTCGGCCGAGGCGGTGCGCTTCCGCATCAAGCAGATGATCGACCGCGAGACGCCCGACGACATTCTGTCCGACGACGCGATCGTCGAGCGGCTCAAGGCGAGCGACATCGACATTGCGCGCCGCACGGTGGCGAAATATCGCGACAGCCTGCGCATCCCTTCCTCCGTCGACCGGCGCCGCGCCAAGGTGGCGCAGGCCCGCGCGACGACCCACTGATAATTGGCTTCCGGGAGTCCGCGCCAAAACTTTCGGGGCGGCCGATGGGCGCCATTGACTTCCCCGGCATAGGCTTCTAACGCTGCCCCGAAATTCCGGGGCCTGGCGAAATTGTCGGCGAATCGCCGACGCCTTAGGCGGAAGGTCGAACCTCGATTCGACGATTCGCGAAGAGGCGCTATGTTCTCGGATTGACGCATTTTCTACGCCGAATCGAGGGCCGCCTGGGCGGAAAATGCTGTAAAGAGCGGGAAGAAGCGATATTCGACGGCTCGGTTTGACGGCCGCCTTTGGCGAAACTTCGCGGAGGCGTCAGTCCCTGTCGGCGCGCAAAAGCGGCGCCTCGCGACGAAAACTTTCGGGATAGGCAATGTCTTTGAGGGTCTCCGGCAAGAACATCAACATCGGCGAAGCCCTGCGCACGCATGTCGCGCAGCGGCTGGAGTCGGCCGCGGCGAAATATTTCGACGGCGGCGTAAGCGGCCATGTCACCATCTCGCCCGAGGGCTCCGGCTATCGCGCCGATTGCAGCCTGCATCTCACCTCCGGCATCGTGCTGCAGGCCGATGGGCGGGCGCAGGATCCATACGCCTGTTTCGAGCAGGCCGCCGAGCGCCTCGAAAAGCGCTTGCGCCGCTATAAAAGCCGGCTCAAGAGCCATCACGAGCATGCGCCGGGCGACGGCGGCGCTCAGGCGGAGGTCGTCGCCTATCAGGTGCTGCAGGCGCCCGACCAGGAAAACGAGGCGCCCGCGGAGTTCAGTCCGGCGATCATCGCCGAATCGACGACGCGGCTGCGGCGGCTCTCCGTTTCGGCGGCGGTGCTCGATCTCGATCTTACCGGCGCGCCGGTGGTCGTCTTCCGCCATGTCAATACCGGACGCGTCAATGTCGTCTACCGGCGGGGCGACGACAATATCGGCTGGATCGACACGCCGGATTCCGAGGCCAAGGCGGGCTAACGAATTCGTCGCGGGGCGGCCATAATGATGGCTTCCTCGGCATATATCTTGCGATTTTCGTATGTCCTTTGAATTTGGCGAAAACGCGAGACGGTGAAATTTCATGGAAGGGCGAGGCGCGAGGGCGCGCCGGACCCTCCAGAGATGAAAACGGGATGATCGTCGCATGCGGCCAACCGATTTGATTTCGCCGGAGTCCGTCTGCGCCTCGCTGAAGGCCGCGACGAAAAAGCAGCTTCTGCAGGAATTGAGCGAAAAGGCCGCGAAAATCTGCGGCGTGGCGGCGCGGGAAATCTTTGACGCCCTGCTGCATCGCGAGCGCCTGGGCTCCACGGGCATTGGCGAGGGAATCGCCATTCCACATGGAAAGCTCGCTAAATTAAAGGGAATCTATGGCGTGTTCGCCCGTCTAGAGCGCCCGGTCGACTTCGCCGCGCTCGACGGCGCGCCGGTAGACCTCGTCTTCATGATCCTCACGCCCGAAACCTCGGGCGCCGACCATCTGAAGGCGCTGGCCTGCGCGGCGCGCATGCTCCGGGACGCCGGCCTCGTCGCGACGCTGCGCGCGACGCGCGACGACAGCGCGCTTTATTCGCTCATCGCGCAGCGCTCCAAACCCCATGCCGCCTAGCGCGCTCCCTGATCACGCGAAATATGTGATCGATCGGGAATCGTCGAAAATCAAAATGCTGGAGCAGGTTCTCGTCGCAAAAATGCGGTATTTGAACTTGCTCTAGGCGCGTCTTTACGCCGCGCCGCTCCTTAGAGCGGCGCGGCCCGCTTCTGGGCGCCGCCGCCATGAGAGGCATGGCCGCCTTTGCGGCCGGCCTCTGAGGCCAGCGTATGGTCGCGCGAGAAGCTGCGTTTCGCCGGATTCACGCTCTGTCCTCCCTTGCGCCCGGCTCGGGCCGCAAGATCGGGATTTTGCGAGAAGCTGCGTTTTTCGTCAGGCACGCTCTTTCCGCCCTTACGCGCGATCGCCCGTTGCTTTTCGGGGTCCATCGACGCGAAGCCGCGGCTCGATTTCCTCATTTCCTCCATGGCCGCCTCTCAAAAGTCGCCCCAGAGCCCATGCTGTTATAACTCGCAAGCGCGGCTATTGTTTCTGGAACCGGTTTAATTTTTATTTTTCGGCGAGGGGCCGGCGCCCGGAGGGGCGCAAAAAAACTCTTTTTCCGCAATGAGATCCGTCAAGCGCCAGCGCGCGCCGCGCCATTTTCCTTGCGGCCGGCCCGCCGGTCGAAGAAGAGCGCCTGGCTGATGACCGCCTTGAGGCTTTCAACATTGAAGGGTTTGGCGATCAAAAAGGCCGGCTCTGGCGGCTCGCCAGTCAGGAATCGTTCCGGATAGGCGGTCACGAAGATCACCGGAGTCGACAAGGAGTTCAGAATTTCGTTTACTGCCTCGAGGCCGGAGCTGCCGTCGGCGAGCTGAATGTCGGCGAGGATCAGGCCTGGGCGGGCGTCCGCGATGGCGGCGACCGCCTCCGTGTGGGTGCGGGGCATGGCGACGACTCGGTGGCCCAGCTCTTCGACCACGGCCTTCAGGTCGAGGGCGATCAGCGGCTCATCTTCGATGATGAGCACGTCGGTCGCGATCTGATCGGCGATTTCGCCATTGGCCGTCTCGATGAGCGCCTGCGCGTCGCGCTCGGTGACATGCAGCGCACTGCCGATCTGCTCGGTGTCGAAGCCTTCGAGCGCATGTAGCAGAAAGGCGATGCGCGGCTTCAGCGAGATCGCGTCGAGATTGCGCCGCCCGTCTTCGGTCGGCTCGCCCGAGCGGTCGATTTCGGCGTTAATCGGCGACGTCGCCCAAACGTCGAGAAAGAGTTGATAGACCGCGACCCGCACATCCTCGGCGTCGGCGATTCGCTCCGGCTCCGCGACCACCGTTTCGAGCGTGGCGAGCACATAGGCGTCGCCGCCCTCGCGATCGCCGACCAAAGCGCGTGCGAAGCGTCGCAAATAGGGAATATGGGCTAACACGTCTTGCGATACCGACATGGCGGCGACTCCGGGCGCGTCGGCGCCCAAAAAATGTTGTGGGCAGACGCATTTATCTCGAATTGAAGGCGATGCGTCAAAACTGCACGGGGTTTTAGGGAACCAATCAACCAGCGGCGCGTTTTGCCTATCGTCCTTGCGGCGCACTATATCGCGCCGGATCGCGGCGGCTACAGGAATCATGCATTTACGAACAGAGGGCTCCATGGGGAACAAAAATCCGGAGAATATAGTTGCGCGCGCGAAAGCGGAGGATGACGCTTTCCCCAGCGGCGCCCGATATTCCCCAAGACCGGGTCCGCGTAAATTGGAAGCATTTGCAGGCGTAATGATGAGTCGGGACGAATTCTGCGGCGATCGCCGGGATGGCGGCGCGCCCCGCGCCGCGACGAAACCGGTCCCAAAGAAGCGTCAAGTCGAATTTCAGGACCCGATCGGCAAGGAATTGCGCAATCTCTACGACGACGTCGTGGCCCAGCCCGTGCCGGATAGGTTCCTTAATCTTCTGAACCAACTCGAGACGAATATGCTATCTTCTCTGGCGACAGTGCGAGCGCCGGGGAAGAGCGAGTGACGCAGAAAGAAGCGGGACAATCGGAAGGACAGACGTTAAAGGCTGAGCTCATTGCAGCTATTCCCAGCCTGCGCGCCTTCGCGGTGTCGATCTGCGGCAATTCGGATCGCGCCGATGATCTCGTTCAAGAGACGCTGGTCAAAGCCTGGGGAAGCCTCGCCTCCTTTTCGGAAGGCACCAATCTCACCGCCTGGCTCTTCACCATCCTGCGCAACATCTATTACAGCGAATATCGCAAGCGTCGCCGAGAGGCGCCAGATCCCGACGGCGCGATCGCCGCGCGGCTCGTCGCGCCCGAGTCGCAAAACGCCCATATGGATTTTCTCGACTTCCGCGACGCGCTGCAGAAGCTGCCGCTCGATCAGCGCGAGGCGCTGATTCTCGTCGCAGCGTCGGGACTGTCCTATGAAGAGGCCGCCGAAATCTGCGGCTGCGCGCCGGGCACGATGAAGAGCCGCGTCAATCGCGCGCGCAATCGTCTTTCCGAGCTGATGTCCGCGCCGCCCTCGACGCGCGAGACGCGCGAATGGGGCGCCGCCATGCGCCTCACCGAGGCGTCGCGCGATTGAACGGAAGTCGGAAATGCCGCATAGGGAGGCGCGTGAAGAACGCCTGTCCATGCGAGCGGAGACGATGACCGAAGATATCAGAATCGAACGCGACTCCTTTGGCGACATCGCCGTGCCCGCCTGGGCCTATTGGGGCGCGCAGACCCAGCGTTCGCATGAGAATTTTCCCATCGGCGGCGATCGCATGCCGATCGAGATCGTGCATGCGCTGGCGCGCATCAAGCTTGCCGCCGCCAAGGTCAACGCCAAGAAAGGCCTGCTGAAGCCGGAGATCGCCGACGCCATCGCCGCCGCCGCGCAGGAAGTCATCGACGGCAAGCTCGACGAACATTTCCCGCTCGTCGTCTGGCAAACCGGCTCCGGCACGCAGACGAATATGAACGTCAATGAGGTGATCGCCAATCGCGCTAATGAGACGCTCGGCGCGCCGCGCGGCTCGAAAGCGCCGGTGCATCCGAACGATCACGTCAATCTCGGCCAGTCCTCGAACGACAGTTTTCCGACCGCGATTCATATCGCCGGCGCGCTGACGATTTCGGGCAGACTTCTTCCCGCCGTCGAGCGTTTGCATATCGCGCTGAGCGCCAAGGCGGAGAAGTTCGCCCATATCATCAAGATCGGCCGCACCCATTTGCAGGACGCGACGCCGGTGACGCTCGGCCAGGAATTTTCCGGCTACGCCGCGCAAGCGGAATTCGCCGCGCGCCGCATCCATACCAGCCTTGCCGATCTGCTGCAGCTCGCGCAGGGCGGCACGGCGGTCGGCACCGGCGTCAACACCTTCAAGGGATTTGGCGAAGAGGTCGCCGCCAATATCGCCGGGCAGACGGGCCTGCCCTTCGTGACGGCGCCGAATAAATTCGAGGCGCTCGCGGCGCATGACGCGATCGTCTTCGTGCATGGCGCGCTTAATGCGCTGGCGTCGGGCCTTTACAAGATCGCTTGCGACATCCGCCTGCTTGGCTCGGGTCCGCGCGCTGGCTTCGGGGAATTGAGGCTTCCCGAAAACGAGCCGGGCTCCTCGATCATGCCAGGCAAGGTCAATCCGACGCAGGTCGAATCGCTTACCATGGTCTGCACGCGCGTCTTCGGCAATAACGCCACGATCACTTTCGCCGCGTCGCAGGGCCATCTCGAACTCAATGTGCTGAAGCCCGTTGTCGGCTTCGCGCTGCTCGAGTCGACGATCCTGCTCGCCGATGGGATCGACAGTTTCGTCAAGCGCTGCGTCGACGGCATCGAGGCGGACGAGGCGAACATCAAGCGCTTCCTCGACCGCTCGCTGATGCTCGTCACGGCGCTCGCGCCCAAGATCGGCTATGACGCGGCCTCGAAGATCGCCCGCGCCGCGCATCATAACGGCACGAGCCTGAAGGAGGAGGCGCTCGCCTCGGGCAAGGTGAGCGAAGCCGAATTCGACGAGATCGTGCGGCCGGAAAAGATGATTTCGCCGAGCGAGTGAGCATCTCCCCTTGACCTCCTCCTTCGAGACGCGCCCTTCGGGCGCTCCTCAGGACGAGGAAACCTCCCTGCGACAGCCCGCGCGCCTTTCCCTCGCCATTGATCGGCGCTAGTTTTCCTCTTGCAGGAGGAGCTCAACTCATGGCCGCGCTCGACGCCGTTCTCAGCACGATAGACGCCAATCTTGACGCTTCCACGGAGCGCCTGTTCGACCTGCTGAGCATCCCTTCCGTCTCGACCGATCCCGCCTATGCGCAGCATTGCCTGCGCGCCGCGAACTGGCTCAAGAATCAGCTCAATGGGCTCGGCTATGAGGCCGAGGTGCGCGCAACCCCCGGCCATCCGATCGTCGTCGGCCACGCCAAAGCGAAGCGCAAGGATGCGCCGCATGTGCTCTTTTACGGCCATTACGACGTGCAGCCGCCGGACCCGCTGGACTTATGGGAGAGCGAACCCTTCGCGCCGCGTCTCGCCGAGCGCAAGGAAGGCCAGGACATCGTCGCGCGCGGCGCCTCGGACGATAAGGGCCAGCTCATGACCTTTCTCGAAGCCTGCCGCGCATATGAAGCGAATGGCGGCCTGCCCTGCAACGTCACTTTTTTGTTCGAGGGCGAGGAGGAGACGGGTTCGCCTTCGCTTCCCGCTTTTCTCGCCGCGCATAAGGACGAACTCTCCGCCGCCGATCTCGCGCTTGTTTGCGACACCGGCATGTGGAACTCGGCGACGCCAGCGATCACCGTCATGCTGCGCGGGCTCGCGCAGGAGGAAGTGATCGTCAGAGGGCCGAGCCACGATCTGCATTCCGGCATGTTCGGCGGCCCGGTGCTCAATCCCATTCATGTGCTGGCGAAGATCATCGCCGATCTGCACGATGAAGAAGGCAAGGTGACGCTGCCGGGATTCTACGCCGGCGTGCCGGAGCTTCCCGAAGACATCGCCGAACAATGGCGCAATCTCGATTTCGACGAGAAGGCGTTTCTTTCGGGCATCGGCCTCACCCGCGTCGGCGGCGAGCCAGGCCGCGGGGTCATCGAACAGATCTGGGCGCGCCCCACTTGCGACGTGAATGGAATCATTGGCGGCTATACCGGCGCGGGCGCGAAGACCGTGCTGCCGGCGCAGGCTTCCGCCAAATTTTCCTTCCGTCTCGTCGGCAAGCAGGACCCGAAGGCGGTGATGGAGAGTTTCCGTGCCTTCGTGCGCGAGCGACTGCCGACGGACGCAAAGGCCGAATTCATTTCGCATGGCGCGTCGGGCGCGCTGCAATTGCCCTTCGGCTCGGAGGCGCTCAATCGCGCGCGCCGCGCGCTCGAACAGGAATGGGGCAAGGAGGCGGCGCTTGTCGGCTGCGGCGGCTCGATTCCGATCGTCGGCGCCTTCAAGCGCGATCTCAATATGGATGCGCTGATGATCGGCTTCGCGCTTGACGACGACCGCATTCATTCGCCGAATGAAAAATATTCCTACACGTCCTTTCACAAGGGAACGCGCTCCTGGGCGCGCGTGCTCGACGCGCTCGCGGCGTGATTGCAACGCTCCTTCATAATCGAAGCGCCGATCGTCGCGACCTCTTGACAGGCGCCGCGATGGGCGTTCTATTTCGCGAAGACGGTTCCTAACGGGATCAAAAGGGAATGCGGTGAGCGCGCTGACAAGCGTGCGATTCCGCGGCTGCCCCCGCAACTGTAAGCGGCGAGCCGACGACCATTCAGCCACTGGAGCAATAAGGCTCTGGGAAGGCGGTCCGAGGCGACAACCCGCGAGCCAGGAGACCTGCCGTCGCTTCGTGGTCACGCGCGAAAGCGTCGGGCGGGGTGCACCGATGCGGCCGAAGCCCTTCGCCTGAACTAGGCGCGACGGGCCGAGACCTTTCGCAGTGACGGCCCACGTTCGCTGCGAGTCCATACTCATGAAATCCCAATGCCCGACAGCCCCGAAAGGCGGCCTGCGCCTTCGCGCGCCCATCCTGCCCTGCGTTCTCATTGCAACTTTCGCATCGCCCGCTCTCGGCCAGGAAACGCTTCCAATCATTGAAATCGGCGCGCCGAAGCCGGATGTCGATCGCGCCGGCGGCGAGCCGGCGAGCGTCGGCAATAATGGGACGGAGATCGGGCCCGGAAACAACGGGCAAATATGCGCCGACGGAATTTGCAACGATCCCCATTCCTACGCCGCGCCGATCGAATCGCTCGGGACCAAGGTCAATGCGCCGGTGATGGACACGCCGGTCACGACGAAAATGGTCACGCGCCGGATGCTCGAGGACCAGCAGGCCATCACGCTCGACCAGGCGTTGAAGAACGTCAGCGGCGTCGCCTTCTCGGGCGGCGGCGACGCGGCGCTGGGGAATTCGTTCCGCCAGATCATTCTTCGCGGCTTTCCGACGCAGAATTATTTTCGCGACGGTTTCCGGGTCGACAGTTTCGGCCTTGCCTTCGCGGGCGCCAGCAATGTCGAAATGGCCAGTGTCGAGAGCGTCGAAGTGCTGAAAGGCCCGGCCGCCATCCTCTATGGCGCGGTGGAGCCCGGCGGCATCGTCAACATCAACACGAAGCAGCCATTGGACAAGCCGGCTTTCTCGCTGCAGCAGCAGATTGGCAGCTACTCATCCTACCGTACCACGATCGACGCGACAGGGCCGCTGACCTCAAACAAGGATCTGCTTTATCGCTTCGTCATGTCCTACGAGAACGACGGGTCGTTCCGCGCGTTCGGCTATAACAGAAATTTGATGATCAACCCTGTCGTGAGGTGGAACATCGACGCGAGCACCTGGGTTAGAGCGTCGTCTCAATTCCAGCAGAACAATTTCAATCAGGACATGTTTTTCGTGCCGTATTTCGGCATGTTCACCCCTCTTTGGCTCGGACGCAGCTTCAACTGGGGTCCGAAGTCGCCCTACAATGAACAGCAGAACTTCACCGAGCTCACCTGGCATCACGACTTCAATAAGGACTGGTCGATCCAGCAGACCGCCTTCATGCAGTTGTTGCGCAACGATTGGGCGGACAATGGCGGCTTCGGCTCCATCGCGGACTGCATCACGCCCGGGAGCACGTCCTGCTTCTCCTTCCCGTCGCCCAACAATGTCACGCTGAACTGGGGCGCCTATCCGTCGGACAACAGGCAGGCGGAATATGCGACGACGGTCAACCTCGTCGGGCATTTCAAAACCAGCGACTATCTCAATCACACGCTGCTCTCGGGCGTGGACTATTACCGTTACAATTTCAGAGGCCAGAATCTGCTCGCTCTGAACAATAGCTCAGACGTCCTGTTCGGGGCGCCGCAGCTTCCGACCCCCGCCTTCGGCCTTGTGCCCTACAACGCGACCGAGCAATACGCCGACAATCTGGGCGTCTATCTGCAGGATCAGATCAAGCTGCCTTATGGCGTCACCGTGCTCGGCGGCGCGCGCTATCAATATATCAACAGCAGAACAGGAGCCTCGGACAACTCAAAGTTCTGCGGCCCGTATTCCGACAATGCGTTTGCGGGACTGCTGATCCCCTGCAACTTCGACACGATCACGACGAGGTCGCAACTCGTCAATCAGCGAGTGACGCCGCGCGTCGGGCTTTTATGGCGGCCGCTCGAATGGGTGAGCTTCTATGGGAATTACGCCGAGTCCTACAGCCCGAATTACAACGGCAAACTGGTCTTGGGCACGAATGATCCGACGCCCCCGAGCGCCGGCGTGCAAACCGAGGGAGGCGTCAAGTTTTCCTTGCTCGACGGGAAGCTTCAGGCGACGGCGTCCTACTACCATCTGGTCAAGACGAATATTCCAATCGGAATCCCGAACGACTTCAACCATGTGATGGTCATTGGCGAAGGGCGCTCGCAGGGCCCGGAACTCGACATCCAGGGCGAACTCTTGCCCGGCTGGAGCGTAAACCTCGCCTACGCCAACACCGACGCGCTCACCACCAAATCCAATCCGACTTACCTCGGGGTCCCGGCTGTCGGATCGCCCATCCCCTTCGTTCCGCGCAACGTCGGCTCGTTGTCTTCAGCATACGAATTCAAGGCGGGCGATCTGAAAGGCCTGAGACTGGGCGCGCGATATGATTACACCGGATATCTTCCCTTCTATCATTACGCCAATGATGGAACTTATATCTATGGCCAGTCGACGCCGGGCTATGGGATCGTCGGCGTCTTTGGCGCTTATGAGTTCAACGTCGACCAGTTAAAGGTGACGGCGCAGCTCAATGTGAGCAATCTCTTCGACAAAACCTACTTCATCACCGGCGGATTGGGGCCGCAGGCTTTCGACGCCTCCCATCCCGGCGGCTATTCCGTGCCCTATACCAATCCGATGCAGGTGGGATGGAATCTGCCCGGGTATAATTACAACGTGATCGGCGCGCCGCGGATGCTCCGCGGATCGATCAAAGTGTCGTTCTAAGACGGCGCGATCGCGCGTCACGCGATGCGGGAGCGTTCAAAACGCTCCCGCATCGGAGTCGATAGGTTCACGACAAATAGAAAGCGCATCGCCATGACCGAAGTTGTCGAAAGAGCGCCCCAGCGAATCGTCGAAGCCGACGGCGCGGCGCTCGATGTCTTCTCCCTGCCGCTAGACACGGCGAGCCTCGAAGAACTCTTTCGCGACCTTTTCGAAAATCACTGGAGCGAAATCGTCTTCGGGCCGATCATTCAGGGCGCGGCGTGGGAAATTCACGCCGAGCGTCCGCCGACGCGCATCAGGCTGCTCGACGGCTATCTCACCGTCGCTTTCGGCGTCACGCATTTTCATGTCTGCATCGGCGAGAATAAGGGACCGCGCAATCGTCCGACCTCTCCCGAACTTGCGAGACTCAGGCGCACCTCGCGCGCCGAACTTTATCGCCGCCTCGGCTCCACTTGCGTTCCCATGTCCTGGGGATTGCAGCTGTTCAACGGCGCCGGCGAACAGCAGATCACCGTGCTGCTCCCCAACCCGTTTCTTGAGCCGAAGACCGACAGGTTTCTGAAAGAACCGGATTGGTCGCGCCTCGCGCTTTGGGACAAGCTGCGCGCGCGCTGGCTCGGGCTTCACGAGCCCGACGCCATCGATCGCTCCGCGAGCCGCTTCACCCATGCATGACGTTTTTCCCCGTTTCGATTCCCGCGAGACGCGGGGCGAAAAGCCGGCCCGCGCCGGCGTCAAACCGAAAGGAGACTTCTCATGACATTTACGCTTTCCGCCCTCTCGCCCGAGCGTCGCTTCGCGCTTTGGGCGATAACGCTCATCGTTGCAAGCGTTCTCTCGAGCTTCGCGCTCGCCTGCGCCATCCCGCTTGCGGGCTTCGCCACTGTTGCGGCGCTCACCTCTAAGCGTCGCGCGGCGCTGCTGCTGACGGGCGCGGTCTGGCTCGCCAATCAGTCCGTCGGCTTCCTCTTCCAGCATTATCCGACAGACGCGAGCACGCTTGCCTGGGGCGCCGGCCTCGGCGTCATCGCGCTTCTTTCCTGCGAGACGGCGGGTCTGCTCGCGCGCCGCTTTGATGGAATCGCCGGCGGCGTCGCTTCCTTCCTCGCCGCTTTCGTCGTCTACGAAGGCCTCATTCTCGCCGCTACGGCCGCGACGGGCCCCGGCGTCGAGCATGTCACGGCGCCGGTCGTCTCCTGGATCTTCTTCGTCAATCTATGCGCTTTCGTGGGGCTCATGACCGCGAAGGCGGCAGGCGGCGTCCTCGCCGATCGCAAGGCGCCGGCGGCGTTCGCGCCGCGCGCGGCCTGAACGAGAGAGCGGCGCGCGCGTTCTGCGCCCGCCGCCTTTCGGAATTTCGCATCCTCGCATGAAGCCGCCCTTCGCGCTCGACTGCGCGCCGCCCTTTCTCGTCATTCGCTTTGACGACATCCATCGAACGCTCGGCTGGTCGATCGCCAGACCGGGCTTCCAATATCTGCGGGAAATCGCCTGGCTCGAAGTCCGCGACGCCGATCTTTCGCCAGACGTCGATCCTGTCGCCTTTCTGAAAGAGAGGCTCGCGTCGAAAGGCCTCGCGGAGGCGGCGGCCTTCATGACCGCGCGCGATGTCAGGCGCCATCATCTCGCGCGATCCCAAGTCGGCGACATCGCCGCGACCTGCGTGACGACGGTCGGCCTCTCCAACGCCGAAAGGGTTGGAACGCGCCGACACGGCGCCGCGCGGCGCGTTGGCACGATCAATACGCTCGTTCATCTTTCCCGGCCGCTTTCGACCGGCGCTTTCGTCGAAGCCGTGTCGATCGTCGCGCAGGCGCGCACCGCGGCGATCCTGGAGTCGCGCGGGCGCCCGGACGAAGCGGCCGCGACCGGCACGGGAACCGATTGCATCGTCGTCGCGGCGCCGGAAGGCGGGCGGCCGCAGACATGCGCCGGCCTTCACACCGATGTCGGCGAAGCCATCGGCGCTTGCGTCTATGAAGCGACATCGGAGGGAACAAGGGTCTGGCGCGCCGATGTGGCGCTGTCGAATATCGCCGAGGCGCATTGAGCGGGCGCGCGCCGCAGGCTTCAGGAAGACAGAAGGCTTTCGTCGCGCCCGCTTTGCTGGTCCGCTTGCCGCGCGAGCGCAAACAGGAGATCGCTCAGGCGATTGAGATAGGCGAGCGCGTTCTCGGGCGCCGGCGGCTCTTCGAGCGCGGCGATGCTGCGCTCGGCGCGCCGGGCGATGGCGCGCGCCATATGCAGGCGCCCGCTCGCTTCGCCTTCTCCCGGATAGATGAAATCCCGCAGCGGCGGCAGCGCCGCGCTCGCGCGGTCGATTTCGGCTTCGAGCGCGTCGACCTCGGCGCCCTCGAACGCGAGATCAATCTTTCGGCCCTCCGCGCTGACGAGCGCGCTGATGCGGTAGAGCGCCTGCTGACTGCGGCGCAGCGAATCATTGGCGCAAGGAAAGGCGACGCGCGCAAGCCCGAGGCTCGCCGACAACTCGTCGAGATCGCCGACCGCCGCGACGCGCGGATCGGATTTCGCCGCGCGCCGCCCCGAAAAGAGACTCGTCTCGCCTCGGTCGCCTTTCTTCGTGTAGAGCTTGATCGCCGTCATGTCGTTCTCGCAGGCTCTCAAGTTAGCGCAAAGGCGCGGCGACGGTCATTCAAAAATCTCACGCGATTGCGACGTTCTCGAATCCGCGGCCGCCCGACTTCGCGCAGCCATAGAAGCGCGAACGCGTAAAGACCGCTTCGCGATCCTTACGGGCATCGGGCGCGATCTCGCAATTCTCGAAGGCGCATTCGACGAGGCGGCAATCGTCGAAAACGCAGGCGCCGCCGAGATTGTCCTTAATGAAACGGCAGCGCTCGAATTTGCATGCGACGAAGTCGACGCCCCGGAACGAGCGGCCGCGAAAAACGCAGTCGACGAAAGGCTGAACAGAGAAAAATTGTCTCGTTCCAGCTTCGCGGCGCGCCGGTCGCGGCGTCGAATTCCTCTCCCTTGGTCAGCATGGCCGCGCTCCTCCTTTTGGCGCCATTTCCGGCGCCGCCAGTGGTCCGCCGCCGTGCGGAAAAACACGCCCGACCGCGTCATTCGGCCACT
This sequence comes from Methylocystis borbori, assembly GCF_036576025.1. Taxonomy (NCBI): domain Bacteria; kingdom Pseudomonadati; phylum Pseudomonadota; class Alphaproteobacteria; order Hyphomicrobiales; family Methylocystaceae; genus Methylocystis; species Methylocystis borbori. The sequence continues at coordinate 27,922 of NZ_JAZHYN010000032.1, forward strand.
CGCATTCCGGTGCGGGATAGGCTATGTAAGAAATCGTCCAAACTAGTCGGCTGGCAGGACGGGGCCGCGCCGGGGAGCTGATGGACAAGCTGGATCAAAGGGTTCGAGAATGGTCTATCGGCGTTATTTCGAGGCCGCCGTCTCCCGTCTGAAGGACGAGCGCCGCTACCGCGTTTTCGCGCATTTGGAGCGCGACGTCGAAAATTTTCCCCTCGCCAACTGGCATCGCGACGACGGCTCGATCGAACCCGTCACCATCTGGTGCTCCAACGACTATCTCGGCATGGGCCAGCACCCCGAGGTGATCGCCGCCATGATCGAGACGGCGGGCAAGGTCGGCGCGGGCGCCGGCGGCACGCGCAACATCTCCGGCACCACCCATGCCATCGTCGAGCTTGAGCGCGAGCTTGCGGATCTGCATGGCAAGGAAGCCGCGCTCGTCTTCACCTCGGGCTGGATCTCCAATCTCGCGGCGATTTCAACCATCGCCGATCTCCTGCCCAATTGCGTCATTCTTTCCGACGCCTCCAATCACAATTCGATGATCGAGGGCGTGAAGCGCTCGCGCGCCGAAAAGAAAATCTTCCGCCACAACGATCTCGATCACCTCGAAGAACTGCTGCGCGAAGCCGGCGACCGGCCCAAGCTCGTCCTCTTCGAGAGCCTCTATTCGATGAACGGCAATATCGCGCCGGTCGCCGAGATCGTCGCGCTCGCCGAGCGTTACGGCGCCATGACCTATGTCGACGAAGTGCATGCGGTCGGCATGTATGGCGCGCGCGGCGGCGGCGTCTGCGAGCGCGAAGGCGTGATGGATCGCGTCGACGTGATCGAGGGCACGCTCGCCAAGGGCTTCGGCACCATGGGCGGCTATATCGCGGGCGACGCGGCGGTGATTGACGCGATCCGCTCCTACGCCGCTTCCTTCATCTTCACCACCGCGCTGCCGCCGGCGGTCGCCGCGGCGGCCTGCGCCGCCGTGCGCATGCTGAAGAGCCGGCCGGATCTGCGCGCGGCGCATCAGCGCGCGGCGCATATCACCAAACATGCGCTCGCCGCCGCCGGCCTGCCGCTGCTCGACAATGGCTCGCATATCGTGCCGGTGATGGTGCGCGACGCTGAGCTCACCAAGGCGGCGAGCGATCTGCTGCTCGAACGCCATTCCATCTATATCCAGCCGATCAATTATCCGACGGTGGCGAAAGGCTCGGAGCGGCTGCGCGTCACGCCGACGCCGCGCCATACCCATGCGCATATCGCCTATCTCGTCGAGGCGATGGTCGATGTCTGGAACACGCTCGGCATTCCTTTCGTCGAGCCGCCGTCGCATCTTCATGTCGACAAGAAGAGCGACGAGAAGTGCAGCTATCCCGAGATCAAGCTCGCGGCGCAATAGGCGGCGCAGCGCTTATTGATTTCCGTTCGCTTGCCGTGTCATTCCCGGCAGGCTGAAGGCCTGACCGGGAATCAGAGTCGATCAGATGCGGGCCCTAGTTCTGGATTCCCGATCGCTTCGCTAACGCGAAGCGTCGGGAATGACATCCGAACCATTTGATCGAATAACCGATCATTCGGCGCGCGCCGGCGGGGCGGGGCGCTGTTTTCTTTGTCGAGGCGCTCGTCTCGGCGGAGAACGCGCTTACTTTCGTCCGACGCTCACATAAGTGAAGCCATGCTTGCGCGCCTCGGCGGGGCGATAGATGTTGCGCAGATCGACGATGATCGGCTGTTTCAGCAGCGTCTTCACCCGTTCGAGATCGAGCGCGCGGAAGGCGTCCCATTCGGTGACGATGGCGAGCGCGTCGGCGCCCTCCAACGCCGAATAGGCGTCGTCATGGAAGGTGACTTCCGGCATCAGCGGGCGCGCCTGCTCCATGCTCTCTGGATCATAGGCGTGCACCTGCGCGCCGTCGCCCGCGAGCGAGGCGACGATGGCGAGCGAGGGCGCGTCGCGCATGTCATCGGTGTTGGGCTTGAAGGCGAGGCCCAGCAAGGCGATCTTCTTGCCGCGCACCGAGCCGCCGAGCGCATTGATCACTTTGCGCGCCATGGCGCGCTTGCGCGCGTCGTTCACAGCGACGACCGTCTCGACGATGCGCAGGCTCGCGCCTTCGTCCTGGCCGGTCTTGATCAGCGCCAGCGTATCCTTGGGAAAGCAGGAGCCGCCATAGCCCGGCCCGGCATGCAGGAATTTCCCGCCGATGCGCTTGTCGAGGCCGATGCCGCGCGCGACCTCCTGCACGTCGGCGCCGACCTTTTCGCATAGATCGGCGACTTCATTGATGAAGGTGATCTTGGTCGCGAGAAAGGCGTTCGCCGCATATTTGGTGAGCTCCGACGTGCGGCGGCCGACGAAAAGCAGCGGCGGCGCGTTGAGCGACAGCGGCCGGTAGACTTCCTCCATCACTTCGCGGGCGCGCGGGTCTTCGATGCCGATGACCACGCGGTCGGGGCGCTTGAAATCCTCGATCGCGGCGCCTTCGCGCAGAAATTCGGGATTGGAGACGACGGCGAAATCCGCCTTCGGATTCACCTCGCGAATGATGCGCTCGACCTCGTCGCCCGTGCCGACGGGAACGGTCGATTTATTGACGATGACGGTGAAGCCGTCGAGCGCGCCGGCGATGGTCTGCGCGGCGGCGTAGACGAAGGAGAGGTCGGCGTGGCCGTCGCCGCGGCGCGAGGGCGTGCCCACGGCGATGAAGACGGCGTCGGCGCTCTTGACCGCCGGCGCGAGGTCGGTGGTGAAGGAGAGGCGCTCCTGCTTGACATTATTGGCGACGAGTTCGTCGAGGCCAGGTTCGTAAATGGGAATTTCGCCGCGCTGCAGGCGCTCGATCTTGCCGGCGTCGGCGTCGACGCAAATGACCTTATGTCCAAAATCGGCGAAACAGGCGCCGGAGACAAGACCCACATAACCCGAACCGATCATCGTAATGTTCATTAGCGTCAGTCTCTTGCTTCATGTGAGATCGCCTCCCCCTTGAGGGGGGAGGTCGCGCGGCGAAGCCGTGCGGGTGGGGGCGGGGACCGGCGACGCAGGGTTCGCCCGATCCCGCGCCTGCGGCGCGACCCATCCGTCAAGGGGAGGGCGCGCGTTATCCTCCAACGCCGAAAGCGGCGAGCGCCGCCATATTGACGATTTCCGCGTCCGTCGCGCCGAGTTGGACGATTTGGATCGGTTTGTCGAGTCCGACGATGAGGGGCCCGAGCACCGTCGCCCCGCCGAGTTCCTGTAACATTTTTGTCGAAATAGCTGCGGAATGAAACGCCGGCATGACAAGCACATTGGCCGTGTCGGTCAGGCGGGAGAAGGGATAGGCGCTCATCAGCTCCTTATTGAGGGCGATGTCGGCGCCCATCTCGCCCTCATATTCGAAGTCGACGCGGCGCCGGTCGAGCACCCCCACCGCCCGGTGCACGCGCTCCGTGCGCTCGCCCGGCGGATAGCCGAAAGTCGAGAAGGCGAGCATGGCGACGCGCGGTTCGAGCCCAATTCGGCGCGCGACGCCCGCCGCCTCGATCGCGATCTCGGCGAGCTCCTCGGGCTCGGGCAACTCCGTGATCGCCGTGTCGGCGACGACGACGATGCGCCCATGCGCGAGAATCAGCGACGCGCCGATGACGCGATGGCCGGGCTTTTGATCGACGACGCGGCGCACGTCTTCGAGCGCGTGGGAGAAATGGCGCGTCGCGCCCGTGACCATGGCGTCGGCGTCGCCCTGCGCCACCATGGCGGCGGCGAAATGATTGCGGTCCTGATTGATGAGACGCTGGCAGTCGCGAAAGAGAAAGCCCTTGCGCTGCAGGCGTTCGAACAGGAATTGCGCATAGACGGAATTGCGGCGGGAGAGCTTGGCGTTGTGGATTTCGATTCCGGAGGGAAGCTCCAATCCGGCGTTCGCCGCCGTCTCCTTGACGCGATCCTCGCGGCCGACGAGCACGGCGCGGCCGAAACCCTGATGAACGAAAGCGAGCGCGGCGCGGATCACCTGCTCCTCCTCGCCCTCCGCGAAGACGACGCGCTTGGGATCGCGCCGCACGCGCTCGTGAATCGTCTGCATCAGTCCCGCGATCGGATCGCGCCGCGCGGAGAGTTCGTCGCGATAGGCTCCCATATCGACGATGGGCCTGCGCGCGACGCCCGTTTCCATGGCGGCGATGGCGACGGCGGGCGGCACGACCGAGATGAGGCGCGGGTCGAAGGGGGCGGGGATGAGATAGTCGCGGCCGAAGCGCGGCCGCGCGCCGCGATAGGCGTTGGCGACTTCGTCCGGCACGTCCTCGCGCGCGAGATCTGCGAGCGCCTTCGCCGCGGCGATCTTCATCTCCATATTGATCGTCTTGGCGCGCACGTCGAGCGCGCCGCGGAAAATATAGGGAAAGCCCAGGACGTTGTTGATCTGGTTGGGATAGTCCGAGCGCCCCGTCGCGATGATCACGTCCGGGCGGGCGGCGCGCGCTTCCTCGGGGGTGATCTCCGGGTCGGGATTGGCCATGGCGAAGACGATCGGATTATCCGCCATATTCTTGAGCATCTGCGGGGTGAGCGCGCCCTTGACGGAAAGGCCGTAGAAAATATCGGCGCCCTCCAGCGCCTCGGCGAGCGTGCGCGCCTGCGTGTCCGAGGCGTGGGCGCTCTTCCACTGATTCATGCCCTCCGCACGGCCGCGATAGACGACGCCCTTGGTGTCGCAGAGAATGACATTGCGCGGATCGAAGCCGAGCGCCTTGGCGAGATCGAGGCAGGCGATGCCGGCGGCGCCGGCGCCGTTGCAGACGAGCTTCGCCTTGCCGATGTCGCGGCCGGTGAGCTGCAACGCATTGACGAGGCCGGCGGCGGAGATGATCGCCGTGCCGTGCTGATCGTCATGGAAGACGGGAATGTCCATGAGATCCCGCAAGCGCTCCTCGATGATGAAACATTCCGGGGCCTTGATGTCTTCGAGATTGACGCCGCCGAAGGACGGCCCGAGATAACGCACGGCGTTGACGAATTCGTCGACTTCCTTCGTATCTATTTCGAGATCGATCGAATCGATGTCGGCGAAGCGCTTGAACAGCGCCGCCTTGCCTTCCATCACCGGCTTCGCGGCAAGCGCGCCGAGGTCGCCGAGTCCCAGAATCGCCGTGCCATTGGTGATGACGGCGACCATATTGCCGCGCGTCGTATAGTCATAGGCGGTGGACGGGTCCTGGGCGATGGCGCGCACCGGCGCGGCGACGCCCGGCGAATAGGCGAGCGAGAGATCGCGCTGCGTCGCCATCGGCTTGGAGGCGACGACCGCGAGCTTGCCGGGCCGGCCGCGCGAGTGAAAAAGCAGCGCCTCCTTGTCGGAAATCTCCAGCCCGTGATCTCCTTCGGCCGCGTCCTTGACCATGCTCCCGCCTTTTCTGCTGCGCTGCAACATAACAACATAACCGGAGCCGGGGCGCCTTCACAAGCGGTCCGGAAAAAGCGCGCGTCGCGCCGCGACGGCCTGACCAATTTGACATTATCGCTCGCGTCCCAGGCGGAACATTGCCGTCAGGGGAGAGTTTAAACGCCATGCCGCCGCGTTCTTGCGGCCCGGAGTCAGCATGACTCGAAGCAGGGAGGTTTCAATGAACAGTATCATTTATCTCGTCGGACTCATCGTCGTCGTCATGGCCATTCTGTCGTTCCTTGGGCTTCGCTAAAGGAGCGCGCCATGACCGATTATGTCTATACAGGACGCGAGCCCATGGCCGCGCGCGCTGAGCCGGTCGCTATCGTGCCCGATGAGGCCGCGGTCTCCGCCCGCTCCACTAATATGGATTGGGCGGCCATCATCGCCGGCGCCGTCGTCGCGGGCGCGATCTCATTCGTCCTCGGCGCGTTCGGCTCCGCCATCGGCCTGTCGTTGGCGTCGCCTTATGAAGGCGCATCGCCCGCGACGCATTTCATCGTGCTCACTTTATGGGCGCTGTGGGTGACCGTCTCGAGCTTTGCGGCCGGCGGCTATATCGCCGGGCGCATGCGTCGGCGCTCGGGCGAGGTCTCGCAAGAGGAAGTCGAAATGCGCGACGGCGTGCATGGCCTCGTGCTGTGGGCGGCGTCGATGGTGGTGTTGGCGCTGATTGCAGGCGCGTCGATCTTTCAGGTCGCAAAGGGCGGCGCCGCCGTCGCGGCGATGGAAAGCGCGCGGCCGGGTTCGACGCCGGCGTCTCTTGTGGCGACGCCGCTTGACGAACGCGTCGACTTCCTGCTGCGCGGCGACGGCGATTTGAATATGCGCGACGCCGAAGGGCGGGCGATTGCTCTTAGCGATTATCCGCGTCAAGTCGTGCGGCGCATCATCGCGCGCGGCGTCGCCACGGGGGAGATCAGCGGCGCAGACCGCAACTATCTCGTCAATGTCCTTGCCTCGGGGGCCGGACTGTCGCCGACCGACGCCGAGAGTCGGGTGACGCTCACCGCCGAGCGGTTGCGCGAGGACCACGCGCAGGCGAAGGAAGCCGCCGATAAGGCGCGCAAGACCGGCATCCTGCTCGCCTTCCTGTCGGCGACGGCCATGCTGGCGGGGGCGGCCGCGGCTTGGGCCGGGGCGGAGCTCGGCGGGCGTCACCGGGATGAAAATGTCGGCTTCGCCTATCTCACGCGATTCTAGTATTATGGAGGTCGAAATGGGACGTTCAATCTTGCTGTGGATGCTCGGGGTGCCGCTCCCGATCATCATCCTTCTCGCGCTGTGGCGTTAGGCGCAAAAAGAAAGAGCCCCGGAAGACGCGTTCTTCCGGGGCCTTTTTATATTTCAATGACTCTGCACTGGAGCGCCCTCTATCGCGGAATGTCGAAAACAAGCGGCGCGCCGTCTTCTCCGCCGTCGGAGAGCACAAGCAGCCGGTAGCGGGAAGAATTCGCGTCGAGCAGCGTGATCGCTTCCGGCTTGATGGGCTCGCTTTCCTCGCTCAGAGGCGCGTTATCGAGATTTAGAACTGCGAGTTCGCGGGCTCCGACGGCGCCTTGCCCAACGCTCTCAATGCGGAAGATGGAATAGCTGCAATTACGCTCGTCGTCGTCGGGCCCCACGAGCGCCAATAAGTCAGCTCCGGCCGCCGTCAGGTCGCGAATGGCGCGTTTTTCGCCAACGGCGAGCCGGCTGACGCTGGGCTTTGCGTCGCCGCCATCGAATAGCGCCTTTGCGTCCACGCCGACGACCAAAGCCGCGCCTTTGATCGCCGGTCCGCGCATTCCGAAATAAAGCCGGCCATCCTTCGCCGCGACGCCCTCGATGTTCACGCCCTGCCTGCCGGAGAGATCGTGGCGCTGCTTGGGCGGATCGTCCCCCAAGCAAGCGCGCGATCCGGCGTGACCGGCGAATTCCGGCAGGTTCTCGAGGATTCCCCACAAGTCGCCACTGGGTTTTATTGGCCCCGGTTGCCGTTGCTCGCGGTCGACGGCGAAGCGCAGCACGACACGATTGGCCGGATGGTCGTCGCAGCTTTTCCGTTTCACCGAATGGGATCCGACGACGTAGAAAAATTTTCCATCCGTCGTTGCGCCTTCCGCGTCGAATTCCTTGGAAGCGACGGGCAGCGGAAAAGGCGTCCCGACGCCCTCTAATTTTCCCTCAGTAAGGCGAATGAAAGCGGCCTCGTTCCCCTCATCCGTGACGACGAGACAGAAATCCGGCGCGTCCGTCGCGCAAGCGACGCCGCTAATATTGTTGCGCTGTTTCTCTTTCGAGAAGGCTGGCGGGGACACCTGCCAGGGCGATGGCGATTCAGGTTTCACCCGTTCGACCGCGAAAGCCGAGGAACAAAGGCAACCGGCTATCGAGCCGACGATAATGACGCGGCGAAGGGGAAACGCAATCATCAAATTACTCCCATAATAATCGTAGAAATATTCTTTCCTGCCAAAATATATGCTTGCGGGCCAATGTCGTCCACATCCTAAGGCGGCCGCTGCGTGGCGTCCTGCCTTCCGCGTCGCTAAACTGGCCCGCCATGAAGCACGCCGCGCCCCCTCTCGCCCCAAAGCCTGACGATAAGGCGCAAGCGCGCGCGACGCCGATGATCGCCCAATATATTGAGATCAAGGCGGCGAATGCGGATTGTCTGCTGTTCTACCGCATGGGCGATTTCTACGAACTCTTCTTCGAGGACGCGCTGACCGCCTCGCGCGCGCTCGGCATCATGCTGACGAAGCGCGGCAAGCATATGGGCGAAGATATCCCCATGTGCGGCGTGCCGGTCGAGCGCGCCAATGACTATCTGCAAAAACTCATCGCGCTCGGCCATCGTGTCGCCGTCTGCGAGCAGATCGAAGATCCGGCGGAAGCCAAAAAGCGCGGCGCGAAATCCGTCGTGCGGCGCGATGTGGTGCGCCTCGTCACGCCCGGCACCATCACCGAAGACGCGCTGCTCGATCCTACGCGCGCCAACGCCTTTCTCGCGCTCGCGCGCCGGCGCGCCGAGGACGGCGGCTGGCGCTATGGGCTGGCGAGCGTCGATATTTCGACGGGCGCCTTCACGCTCGGGGAATGCGCCGAGGCTGAACTCGCGGCGGCGATCGCGCGCCTCGAACCGTGCGAAATCGTCGCGGCGGAGGCGCTTTGCCGGGACGCGTCTCTTGGGGCGATTTTGGCCGCGAGCGGCCCCCCCATCGCGCCTTTGGGGCGCGACATCGGCGACAATGACGCCGCGGCGCGCCGGCTCATGGATTTCTATCGCGTCGCGACGCTCGAAGGCTTCGGCGCGCTGAGCTACAGCGAGCTCGCCGCCGCCGCGACGGCGATTTTTTACGTCGAGCGCACGCAGAAGGAGAGCCGTCCCGCGCTCGCGCGCCCCTTGAGTCAGCGCGAACGCGTGACGCTCGACATAGACGCGGCGACGCGCGCAAATCTCGAATTGACGCGCACGCTTTCCGGCGCGCGCGAAGGGTCGCTCCTTTCCGTCGTCGATATGAGCGTCACGCCCGCGGGCGCGCGGCTCATGGCCGAGCGCCTCTCCGCGCCCTCGACCGATCCGACGCTTATCGGCGCGCGGCTCGACGCCGTCGGCTTCTTCATTGCGCGTGACGATCTGCGCGCTTCGCTGCGGGCGATGCTTTCGCGCGCGCCCGATCTCGCGCGCGCCCTGTCGCGGCTTTCTTTGCAGCGCGGCGGCCCGCGCGATCTTGCAAGCGTCGGCGTCGCGCTCGCCGCCGCACGCGAGACGGCGCAGCTCTTCGCGGGCGTCGAGGCGCCCCGAGAGATCGCCACCGAAATCGAAACGTTCGCAAAAGCCGACGCGGCGCTCGCAAGCGAGATCGCGCGAAGCCTCAAGGAGAGCCTGCCGCTCGACAGGCGCAATGGCGATTTCATTCGCGAGGGACGCGACGGCGAACTCGATGAAGCGCGCAGCCTGCGCGACGCAAGCCGCAGGGTGATCGCAGAACTGCAAGGCCGCTATGCCGAGCTGACGGGGCTCAAGCTCAAGATCAAGCACAATAATTTCCTGGGCTTTTTTCTCGAACTCTCGCAGGCGCAGGGCGAAAAGCTGCTGCGCCCGCCGTTCGACGCGACTTTCACGCATCGCCAGACCATGGCGGACGCCATGCGCTTTTCGACGCGGGAACTCGTCGAACTGGAGGCGAAGATCGCTTCCGCCGCCGATCGCGCCCTCGCGCGGGAGCTTGCGCTTTTCGATGCGCTCGTCGAGCAGGTTCTCGCTTGCGCCGAGGATTTGCGGCGTCTCGCCGAGGCTTTCGCGCGGCTCGATTGTTTTAGCGCGCTTGCGGAGGTCGCCGAGAAGCGTCAATGGACGCGTCCGCTCGTCGATGCGTCGCTTGATTTCGAGATTGTCGGCGGGCGCCATCCCGTGGTCGAAGCCTCTCTTCAAACGCAGGGCAAGGCCTTCGCCGCCAATGACTGCGATCTCGACGGGGGACGCATCGCCGTCGTCACCGGCCCCAATATGGCGGGCAAATCCACCTATCTGCGCCAGAATGCGCTGATCGCCCTGCTCGCGCAGGCGGGCTCTTATGTTCCCGCGCAACGCGCGCGCATCGGCGTCGTCGATCGGCTGTTCTCGCGCGTCGGCGCCTCGGACGATCTTGCGCGCGGGCGCTCGACCTTCATGGTCGAAATGGTCGAGACGGCGGCGATTTTGAATTGCGCGACGCCGCGCTCGCTCGTCATTCTCGACGAAATCGGGCGCGGCACGGCGACATTCGACGGACTCTCCATCGCCTGGGCGACGATCGAACATCTGCATGAGGTCAATCGTTCCCGCGCGATCTTCGCCACCCATTTCCATGAATTGACGCAGCTCGCGAAAAGGCTGCCGCGCCTCGTCAATCTCACCATGAAAGTGACCGATCACGCGGGCGACGTTGTCTTTCTACACGAGGTGATCAAGGGCGCGGCGGATCGCTCTTACGGCGTGCATGTCGCGCAGCTCGCGGGTCTGCCCGCAAGCGTCGTCGCGCGTTCGCACGTCATTCTCGCCGAGCTTGAGGCCGCCGACCGCCGCGCGCCGGTCGAGACCTTGATCGACGATCTGCCGCTCTTCGCGCGCCTCGCCGAGGCCGTTCCGCCGAAGGACGCGCTGCGCGACGCGCTCGAAGAAATCGATCCGGATCAGATGACGCCGCGCGAAGCGCTCGCGGCGCTTTATGAATTGAAGAAGAAACTTTGAAGGCGCTTTCTGCGTTTTGAAGCGAAGCGCGAAGACTCGTGACTAAGTCGCAGACAGCGACGCATTCGACGCACACAATCAATCAATCGAGCCGCGTTGCATTCTTCCGTCGACGCCAAGCGACTGTCGGACGAGAACGCAAGGATCGGCTATGCGTCGGCGCCGCCTGCGATCTTCGCTAAGCGCGTCCGTTTCTCATCCGACGGCGCCAAACCGAAACGGAGAACGGGTCATGATTCTCGTATTGGTCTTCGTCGGCGTCGCTTTGGCGATCGGCGGCGTGCTCTCATTACTCGACGCGCAGTTTAGCGCAAGCAAGGTGACGGCTGTTATGGCGATCGTCGGCGGACTGACGATGGTCGTTGGAGCTGAAGCCGGATTGATCGGCTCCAGCTCGTCCTTTTTCAAGGCGCAGCAGATCCGCACATCCGCCTGCGAATTGGATGGCGAATCGGCTTATCCCGAAAGCCGCCGCCTGGATCCAAATCATCTCATTCGCAAATATATTCTCGGCTGCATGGCGCGGGCGGGCTATGCCTGGACGAGCGATCACGAGCACTGCAAGGAAGCGCCGCTCGCCACCAATCCTCTGTGCTATCTGCCGACCAGTCTCTTCGATCGCGCGGTGACGAGAGTGCAAGTCGCCTTTGAGTAAAACGCGCGATGGCCTCGTCGGCCATCGCTAAGGAGCATAGCGCGCGAAAACGAATTGCGTGTCGCCGTAGCGGCGCTCGTCTTCGCGCGTGAGGGCATTCGGCAGTTCGATTTGCGCCTTGGCGCTTTCCTCGACGACAATGATCGCGCCCGGCGCCAGCCAGCCGCCTTTGACAAGCGCGTCGAGCGCCGGCGCCGCGAGGCTCTTGCCATAGGGCGGATCGAGAAAGGCGAGCGAGAATTTTTCGCCCGGCGGCGCGTCGCCGAGCTTCGTCGCGTCGCGGCGGAAGATTCGCGTCACGCCGCCGAGGCCGAGCGCCTCGATATTGGCGCGCAGCAGGGCGCGCGCTTCGACGCCGTCGTCGACGAAAAGCGCGCGCGCCGCGCCGCGCGAAAGCGCCTCGAGCCCAAGCGCGCCGGCGCCGGCGAAGAGATCGACGACTTGAGCGCCTTTCACGGGGTCGCCAAAGCGATGCGCGAGAATGTCGAACACGGATTCGCGCAGCCGCTCGGAGGTCGGCCGGATCGCTTGCGAGCGCGGCGCCGAAAGCGCGCGGCCCCGCAAAGCGCCGCCGACGATGCGCATGGCTTAAGTTCCGCGCGGTTTGCGCGGGCCCTTCGGCGGTCCCTTGCGCGGTCCTTTTGCGGGACCTTTGCGCGGCGGCCCGCCGCGCGCGCCGGGCGCGCCTTTCCCTGGGCCGCTGCGCGGCCCTTTATGGGGACCCTTAGACGGTCCGGCGCCGCGCGATGGCCGCGCGTCTCCGCCCGAACGCGGCTGATCGAATTTGCGTGCGCGGGGCGCGCGATCGCTTGCGGCAAAT
>NZ_JAZHYN010000033.1:0-37678 GCF_036576025.1 Methylocystis borbori
CGAGCGTATCCTTGAGCGCCTTCGCTCGCCGCGTCGCCGCGGCCGCCTTGTCGCGATGGGCGCGGCAATTGGGGCCGCAGACGGCGCCCATTCCGTCGAGGCCATGTTCGGCGTCGACCGCGAGCTGTTCCTCCTGCCGCGCCGTCGCCGAGACCGCTCCCATCTCTTCCTGTTTCGACTGGATGATAGCGTCGAGTTCGACAATATTGCGGTCGAGCGTCTCGATCTCGCGCCGTGTCCCTTCAAGCTGGCGGCCCGCCGCCTGCGCGCTTTCCAATTCGGCGGCCGCCTGGCGCGCGGCTTGCGCGACGACGGCCTGCTGCGCCTCCTGGCTCTTGCGGATGGCGTCGCGCAGCGCCGGCCCCGCCTGCCGCGCCGCCCCGATCAGCCCGTCGATCGAATCGAGATAGGCCTTGTAGCTGGGGGACGCGGCGATTCGGGCGGACGTCGCGTCATAAGCCGCGCCGATCTCCTTCGTCGCCGGCAGCAGGACTTCCGCCGCAAGCTCCGTGGGCTGGATTTCGGCGACGATCTTGCGCGAGGAAAGCTTGAAGATGTTGTTGTAATAATAGGTGAAAGAGAAGAAGGCCGAGATCGAGAAGACGAAGGCGAAGACGAGCGCCGTCACGCCGGTCTTGATGATCATGCGTTCGCGGGCCATGCGCCGCCGCGCGATCAGCGCCGCGAGATCGACGCCGAGCGACCAGGACGTCGCGGCGAGCATCGTCAGCACGGCCGTGGTGGCGATGAAGGTTCCCCCGAGGCCGATGAGATCGCCGGGCTCCTTCTGCATGATGTCGATCATGCCGGAAGAGGTCGTATAGAAAACCCAGGCGAGCACCGGCAGGGCCGCCGCCATGCCGACCTTTCCCAGATTAAGTTCGCCGCTCCACAGGCGCGTGAGCGGGGACAGCAGCGCCTCGAAAAAGCCGAAGCGGCGCCGCGCGGGCGCGGGATCGCGGGGGGTGGCGGAAGCGCTCAAGAGAATCGCTCCTTCGCTGCTGAAATCTCTCTTCCTTTTCGCAATGGACCCTCCGCTCGAAAGGGACGCTCGGACGCCGGCATGTTGGGAAGGAAATAAGACGGATTTGCGCTCGTAGCCTTTCCGCCGCCCGGTCAGCGGCTTAAGCCGCTGGGGGCGGGCGTTTGGCCGCCGGCTTTTCCTTGCCGCTCGATTCGTGCTAGAGGCGAAATGGCCTGTCTGCGGCTGAGCCGTTCGGCCGCGGATCGCACTGACGGGCCTTGAACCCGCCAAGTCCCTAAAGGATCAGCCGTGGCTATTCCCTTCCGCTACGTCGCGAAAATCGGCGCCTATCTCCTCAAGCAGCATCTCATGGGCGTCAAGCGCTATCCGCTCGTGCTCATGATGGAGCCGCTGTTTCGTTGCAATCTCGCCTGCGCCGGCTGCGGCAAGATCGACTATCCCGACCATATTCTCAACCGGCGTCTTTCGGTCGAGGATGCGTTGCGCTCGGTCGACGAATGCGGCGCGCCCGTCGTCGTCATCGCCGGCGGCGAGCCGCTGTTGCACAAGGATCTCCCGCAGATCGTCGAGGGCGTCATCGCGCGCAAGAAATTCGCGATCGTCTGCACCAATGCGCTGCTGCTCGCCAAGAAGATCGATCTCTTCAAGCCGAGCCCCTATTTCACCTGGTCGATCCATCTCGATGGCGACAAGGAGATGCACGACCGGGCCGTCTGCCAGGACGGCGTTTACGATCGCGCGGTCGAGGCGATCAAGCTCGCGAAGTCGAAAGGCTTCCGCGTCACGACGAACAGCACCTTCTTTTCCGACGCCGATCCCGAGCGGGTGGCCAAATTCCTCGACGCCACGACGGCGCTCGGCGTCGACGGCATGACGGTTTCGCCCGGCTACGCCTATGAGCGCGCGCCGGATCAGACGCATTTTCTGAACCGCACGCGCACGAAGGAGTTGTTCCGCGCCATTCTGCGACGCGGCGAGGGCGGCAAGGCCTGGGACTTTACCCAGTCGGCGCTGTTTTTGAATTTTCTCGCCGGCAACGTCAGCTATCGCTGCACGCCCTGGGGCATGCCGCTGCGCACGGTCTTCGGCTGGCAGCGTCCCTGCTATCTTCTGGGCGAAGGCTATGTGCCGAGCTTCAAGCAGTTGATGGAAGAGACCAACTGGGATTCCTACGGCGTCGGCAATTACGAGAAATGCGCCGACTGCATGGTGCATTGCGGATTCGAGGCGACCGCCGTCGCCGATTCCGTGCTGCGGCCCTGGAGAGCCGCCGCCGTCGCGCTCTTTGGCGTGCGCACGGAAGGGCCGCTGGCGCCAGACATCTCGCTCGAAAATCAGCGTCCCGCCGAATATGTCTTCGACGAGAATATCGCCAAGCTCTCAGAGATCCGCGAGCACGAGGCGCAGCAGCGGGCCCAGCAGCGGCCCACAGCGGCTTAGGGACGCGAAGGCCGCGCGCGAGTCGAGCCCGGCGCGGATCATGCCGCCGAGTTGACGGGGCTCCCGCATGATTTCGCGCGCGACGGCGGCCGAATCGACGTCGCCTTCGGGCGTGAGCGCCTTTGCGGCGAGCGGCGGCAGCGCGCGCGCCGCCGGATCGCTGATCGCGCGCAGCGCCACGAAGGGTAAATTGCGCCGCCGGGCGAATTCCTCCGCAAGATGCGATTCCATGTCGACGGCGACGGCCTGCGCCTTCTCGCGCAGCGCCGCCTTGGCGGCGGCGTCCATCGCGGGCTGGTCGACGCCGACGATCGCGCCAGGCCCGACCTTGCAGCCGGCGGCGGCGACGCCTTCGATGAGCATGTCGGAAAGGCGCGTATGAGTCTTCCGGCGCGCGTCGCCCCCGACGATTTCATCGGCGACGACGACATGGCCCGGCCGAAGGCGGTGATGCAGCCCGCCGGCGAGGCCGAAACTGACGACGGCGGAAAAATCCCGGCCGCGCAAATCGTCGAGCGCCGCGCGCAGCCGCGCGACATCGGCGCCGCTGCAGAGCGTCTCGACGCCTTCGCCCGCCGCGCAGGCGGCCTCGCGCTTCATGCCGACGACGACGAGAACCGGCGCGAGGATGCGCGGCTCGCTCATCTTTCTGCGGCTGATCGCGCGCGACATCGCCGCCCCTCCGGGCTGACTTACAACCCCACTTCCACCCGCTTATTATTGGCGCGTCTGAGATTGCGGTAGCGCGCCAGCGCCCATAGCGGGAAGAATTTTCCATAGCCATGATAGCGCAGATAGAAGACGCGCGGGAATCCAGTCGCAGTGTATCGCGCTTCGTCCCACAGACCTTCCCCGTTCTGCGTCGATTGCAGATAGGCGATTCCGCGCGCGACGGCGGGATGATCCGTTTCGCCCGCGGCCATCAGCGCGAGCAGCGCCCAGGCCGTTTGCGAGGCGGTGGAGGGCGCGGGCTCATAGCCCTTGTAGTCGAGCTTATAGCTCGAGAGATCCTCGCCCCAGCCGCCGTCCTCGTTCTGGATCGAGACGAGCCAGCCGACGGCGCGGCGGAAGGCGTCATGCTCGAGGGAGAGTCCCGCGGCGTTTAGCGCGCAGAGCGAAGACCATGTCCCATAGATGTAATTCGCCCCCCAGCGGCCGAACCAGCTTCCGTCCTTCATCTGGTCCTTGACGAGATAATCGACGCCGCGTTTCAGCGCGTCGCTCGTCTGCAGAGCGCGCTGCGAAAAAGTGGAACCCGGTTTTTCGCGTGAAGCGCGCTCTAAACTTTTAGAATCGATCACGTTATCTGCATTTGGGCGATTCCGCCCAAATGCAGCGTGATCTAGCGTATCGCCGAGCTGCGCCAGCATGGAGACGCAGCGCGCGGAGACGTCCGCCGTCGGCGGATCGAGCAGGGCGCCGTGATCGGCGAAGGGGATGTGGTTGAGATAATGACAGGTGTTGTCGGCGTCGAAAGCGCCCCAGCCGCCGTTCTTGCTCTGCAGGCCGACGATCCATTCCCTGGCGCGCTCGATGCGCGCGTCATAGGGCTTTTCGCTTTCATGCGCCGTCAGGCGGTCCATGGCGGTGGCGACGACCGCCGTGTCGTCGACGTCCGGATAATGGGGATTGGCGTATTGGAAGGCCCAGCCGCCGGGCCGAACGTCCGGGCGCTGCGCCGCCCAATCGCCTTTCACGTCCAGGATCTGCAGGGGCGCCAGCCAGTCGAGCGCCTTGCGCGCGCGCGCCTTTGCGTCTTCGTCGCCAGTTTCGAGCAAAGCATGGGCGACGAGCGCCGTATCCCACACCGGCGAGACGCAGGGCTGGCAATAGGCTTCTTTATCGTTGACGACGAGCAGGCGCTCGATCGATTCGCGCGCCTGTTTGACGCGTCTGTCGCTCTCCGGAACGCCGAGAACGTCGTACATCAGCAGGCTGTTGACCATCGCGGGGAAGATCGCGCCGAGGCCGTCGAAGCCGTTCAGGCGCTCCGTCGTCCATCGCTCGGCCCTGGCGATCGACAATTCGCGCGTCCGCTTGGGGAAGTAGGGTTCGACGACGCGCAGAACCTTGTCGATCTCGCCGAAAATATGCGCCCAGGGCCAGGTTTGGTGCTCGCCACGGGGCCAGACCTTCACTTCGTGTGGCGGGGTCGTGAAGAGCTCGGAGATATGCACGTCCTTCGCGTTCTTTGCGCGCGGCTTCTTAGCCATCAGCACGAGAAGCGGCACGAGCACTGTGCGCGCCCAATAGGAGACCTTGTCGAGGTGGAAGGGAAACCAGCGCGGCAGCAGCATGATCTCGGCCGGCATGACCGGCACGCCGCGCCAGGGGATTTCGCCGTAAAGCGCCAGCAGCGCGCGGGTGAAGACATTGCTCCTCGCCGCGCCGCCATAGGCGAGAATGGCCTCGCGCGCCCGCGCCATATGAGGCGCGTTTATGTCGTCGCCGATCATCTTGAGCGCGAAATAGCCCTTGACGCTGGCGCTGATGTTGAAGGCGCCGTCCTGAAACAGCGGCCAGCCGCCATGGGCCGGGCTTTGCACGCGGCGCAGATAAACGGCGATCTTGCGTTCGAGTTCGGCGTCGACCGGCTCGCCGCGATAATGGCGCATCAGCACATATTCGGCGGGAATGGTGCAGTCGGCTTCGAGCTCGAAGCACCAATGGCCGTCGTCCTTGCCCAGGGAGAGCAGCGCGCGTTTGGCGCTTTGAATGCTCGCTTCGAGCGTATCAGGTCCGAGCGGAGCGAAATCGGTTTCAATGCGCGCGGCTGCGGTCATCTATAGGCCTCGATCCAATTAGGGCGACGTTAACCGACGCGAAGCGTCGCGGGATTCGCCGCATCGCAATGCGGCTTGACGATGATTTCCACGTCCTGTCCCAGGGCGACGAGAAATCGCAGCAGCCTTTCGACGGAAAACTGCCGGAAGTCGCCATGCAGCATTTTTGAGACGTCGGGTTGTTTGACGCCGAAAATTCGGGCGGCCTCAACCTGCTTCAGGCCGCGCTCCTTCAAGAGCGCGTCGATCTTGCCGACAAGTTGCGCCTTGAGGAGGCGATCGTCGACGCTGGGCAGTGGGGAGGTGAAGGCCATCGCCATGGGGTCGAACTATAGTGATCTGACTATATCGTCAATAGCTGGGGTCGGCGCGCTGAAAAACGGGCGGATTTCGCCCGATCGCAACGAAGTTTTAACCATCGGCCGTCGATGCTCGCCCGAGCGGAACCAGAGGAGCGAGCATGGCTACGAGAACGGAAGGCGCCCGCGCATTGGCGGACCTTGAGGCGGGCAAGTTTTCATTCCAGATGGTCGACGCCATCCGGGAGCATGTGAGCCGTCTCGAGATGGAGCTGCAGCGCGTCACGGCGGAGCTGTCGCGCGTCAGCGCGCTGCATGAGGGCGCCGCCAACCAGATGCGGCAGCAGGAATATACGATCTTTCGGCTGGAAGCCGAGCTGCGCAAGCTGAACGCGCGACTCTACGCCCTGCTGAAGGCGAATGCGTTGACCGAGATCGCCCTCAGCGAGGCGAAGCGCGGCGCGGCGATGTTTGTCGAATATCTCCCCGTCGCGCGCAAGCATGCCGAGGAAGGTTCGAAGGCGGCGCTGGCCTATCTCGCCGCCATCGATTTCAAAGGCAAGCTCGAGGAGCTGAAGGCGCATCCGCTGACCGAGAAGGCGCTCGCCTGGCTGGCGAATTTTGATCCGGCCGCCGAGTGGACGAAGCTGAAGACGCATCCGCTGACGCAAAAGGCGTTGAGCGAACTGCAGCCGGTCCTTCTCAAGGCGCAGGAATATCTGCCGGCGGCGCAGAAGCAGGTCTCGGCGCTTGTCGATAAGGCGACCGCTTACATCGACAATCTGCACAAGAAAGCCGCGTAATTCTGAATCGCAGGCTGAAGGCTGGATTTGCGCGAGGCGCCTCAGGCGCCCGCCAACGCCGCCGCCTTATATCCTGACCTGATCGATCCCTCGATCGTCGCCGGCAGGCCCGTCGCCGTCCAGTCGCCGGCGAGGAAGAGATTGCGCCATTGAGTCGCGGCATGGGGACGTCGCGCCTCCTGCGCCGGCGTCGCGGCGAAGGTCGCGCGCTTCTCCTTGACGATCTGCCAGGGCGGCAAATTTTCGGCGTGCGCCGGCGCGAAGCCGCAAGCGGCGGCGACTTCCGTCCAGATTTTTTGCGCGAGTTCCTCGCGCGATTCGTCCATCAGCCGGTCGGCGCCGCTGATCGTCACCGAGAGCCGCTCGTCGAAGGCGAAAAGCCATTCCGAAAGGGCGCCGACGAGACCCAGGAGCGGCGGCTGCCCGTGAGGCGGCGCGATTCTGAAATGCGCATTAAGGATCGCGCGATGGTCGTTCGGCGCGACAAGGCCCGGGAGAAGCTCCTCGGCGATCCAGGCGGGCGCCGCCAGCACGACGCGGTCGTTTTCGCCAAGCGCGATCTCCTCGTCGCCAAAGCGTAAGGCGCGGGCGCGCGCGCCGTCAAAAGCGATCTCGCGCAGCCGCGCGCCAAAGCGCGGCTCGACGCCCTTCGCCTTCAACGCGCCCAGCGCCGGCTCGACGAAGGCTTCGCCGAGGCCCCTTCTTGCGACGAGCGGACGGCAGGCGGCGCCGCCCGCCGCGAGCGTCTCGCGCAAAACGGCGCCGGCGAGCGTCGCGCAGGCGTCGCGCGGCTCGGTGTTGAGCGCGGAAAGCATCACCGGGCGCCAGAGCTTTTCATATAGCGCGCCCTCGCATCGCATCGTCTCGCCGATGGTCGCGCCTTTCTTCGCCCAAAGGAGCTTCGCGGCGCCCAAATAATCGAGCGGTCCCGTCCCCGGAACGCGTCGGTCCGCGACGAAAATCCACCAGGGCAGGCGCGACGCGTTCGGCCGCAGCCGCCAGCGCGCGCCGTCGCGCATATCGAGAAAATCGAAGACGCATTCCTTCGGGCCGACAAGGGCGTCGTCGCCGGCGCCGATGCGGCGCGCATAGTCGAGCGCAGCCTTATTGCCCGACAGCAGAAGGTGATTGCCATTGTCGATCGTGAGGCCGAGCGTCGCGTCGTAATAGGAGCGGCAGCGCCCGCCGGCCATGCGCGCCGCTTCGTAAAGCGCGACGCGCTTTCCTTCGTCCGCGAGGCGTATGGCGCAGGAAAGGCCGGCGAGGCCCGCGCCGACGATATGGATCGTCGCGCTCACGAAAAGGCGTGACGCAGAAAAGCGGCGATGAGCTTCGCCCGCGACACGCGCACCGGCGCGCGCGGCGCCGCGAAGCCGCGCGCGGCGAGATTGTCGAGGATCGAGCGATAGGCGGCTGCCATGAGATAAGGCGCTTTCACGGCCGCCTTCGGCAGGCCCGCCATCACCAGCTGCGCCTGCTCGTAATGCTCGCGCGCGCGCGCCAGCACCTCGCCGCAGGCGGCGTCGAGCGCGGGATGCGCCAGCACGGCGTGGGGCGCGTAAGACGTGACGCCCGCCGCCTCCAGCGCTTCGCGCGGCAGATAGAGCCGCCCACGCGCCGCGTCCTCGTCGAGATCGCGCAGAATATTGGTGAGCTGCAGGGCGCGGCCAAGATGATAGGCGAGGAGCTTCGGTCCCGTCGGCAGGGCGAAGTCCGGGGCTTCGGCTTCATCGGCGAGGCCGAAGGCGCGCACCGAAAGCCGTCCGACGGCGCTCGCCACGCGATCGCAATAGAGTTCGAGCTTCTCCCAGTCGGGCGCGCATATATCTTCGTCGACGTCCATCGCCATGCCGTCGATCACCGCTTCGAAATCGGCGCGGTCGAGCCGGTAACGGCGCACGGGCTCGGCGAGAAAACCGACGCGCAGGCGAATGCGCCCGGCGTAAAGCTCGTCCAAATCCTCGCGCCATTGATCGAGCGCGGCGCGGCGGAGCGCCCGGTCGCCCTCGTCGTCGGCGATGTCGTCGACCGCGCGGCAAAAGGCGTAGATCGCGAACATGGCGTCGCGCCGTGGCGGCTCCAAAATGCGCATCGCGAGATAGAAGGAGCTTCCGGTCGCGATGGCGCGCGTCCTCAGCGTTGCGGCGTCGGCCATGGCGTCCACGGGCATCAGCGAATTCTCGAATGAACGTCTGGAGCTGCGGGCGAGAGGGCGCGGCGCGGCCGCAAGGTCCGGCGCAGGAGCGCGCCAAGGGCGCCGAAAGCGCCCGTCAGCGCGAAGCCGATCTTGCCCGCATGCGTCTTCTCGCTCAGCGGATCC
The DNA here is from genome assembly GCF_036576025.1 of Methylocystis borbori. Lineage (NCBI taxonomy): Bacteria > Pseudomonadati > Pseudomonadota > Alphaproteobacteria > Hyphomicrobiales > Methylocystaceae > Methylocystis > Methylocystis borbori. The sequence continues at coordinate 8,631 of NZ_JAZHYN010000033.1, forward strand.
GCGACCGCGAGCCGCGCGATGAGCTTTTCGGCGAGGCTTTGAATCGCGCCGACCTCCATCGCGAGCCGCATATCGTCGATGAGGTCCGCGAAGGGCCGCGCCTGCGCGAGAAGCCGCGCCGTTCTTTCATTGAGGTCGCGGATCGTGGCGAGGAGCGGCGCCGGCGCTGTCGGCTCCGCGAGCATCTCGACGCGCGCGCCATGGGCGTCAAGCGACTCCCGCGTCAGATAGACGCGATCGAGATTGCGGTAGTCCTTGGCGCAGTCCTGCAAATGATTGATGACCTGCAGGGCGGCGCAGAGCGCGTCATTCGCCGCCCAGACGCGGCTGGGGTCTTCGCCATGGACGTCGCAGACGAAGCGCCCGACCGGCATCGCCGAATAGCGGCAATAGTCGATGAGATCGTCCCAGTCGCGATAGCGCAATTGCGTCACGTCGCGCTTGAAGGCGGTTATGAGATCGCGGGCATGCTGGGGATCGAGCCGGCCTTCGCGGCAGATGTCGCGCAGCCGGCGCGCGACCGGCGCATCCTCGGCGCTCTTCCCCATCAGCGCGGCGTCGAGCCTGTCGAGCAGGTCGAGCTTTTCCTGCGGCGCGAGCGCCGCATGGTCGGAAATATCGTCGGCGGCGCGCACGAAATCGTAAAAGGCGAGGATCGGCGCGCGATGGCGCGGCGCGATGAGGAAGGACGCGACGGGAAAATTCTCGTCGCGATGGGTCTTCCCCGAACTGGTGTGCGCAAGGTCCATGATGACGCCGTTCATGCCGCCCTATAGCATTTTCCGCCGAACCGGCATCCGCCCTTACGCCTCGATTTCGCCCGGCGTTTCGGCTCCGCGAGGCGCCTGGTAGCGGCCCTTCCACTCGCCGCCCCGGCCCCGCAGATGCCGCCAGGCCGATTCAACGGTGAACCACGTATAGCATGCGGCGACGGCAGGCAAAGCGAGCGCGCGCAGCCGCGACAGGCCGTAAAAGCGTAAGGACGGCATATAGGCCTGCGCCATCAGCAGCCAGGAGACGAGCGCAATATCCTGCGCCGGCGACTCGCCGAAAAGCGCGAGCCAAGGCGGCGCGAGATAAGCCGTCGCCATGCCGCTCACCGCCGCGGCGAGCCGCCAGGGCGAATAGCGCAATTGCGCATAGGCGGAGCGCGAGACCATTTTGGCGATGTCGCCAAGACGCGGATAGGCGCGCAGGCTCCGCACGTCGTCGGTGAGGCCGAGCCAGATCGGCCCCTGCGTCTTCATCAGCGCGCCAAGCGCGCAATCGTCGATCAGCGCGCCATGAATGGCGCGCAATCCGCCGGCGGCGGCGAGCGCCTCGGGTCGCGCCAGCATCACGCCGCCCGCCGCGCCCGCGACCGCATGGCCGGGATCGTTGACGAGGCGGAAGGGATAGAGCTTTTGAAAAAAGAAGATGAACGCCGGCACGAACCAGCGCTCGGCGGCGCTCTCGCAGCGCAGCTTCACCATGAGCGACGTCAGGACGGCGCCGCGCGTCGTCGCGCCCACGACGAGGCGGGAGAGGACATGCGGCCCGAAAGCGATGTCGGCGTCGCAAAACAGGACGAAATCGGGACCTTGCGGCAGCGCCCGCACATGGTCGAAGCCCCGCTGCATGGCGGCGAGCTTGCCGGTCCAGCCGGCGTGGGGGCCGCCCGAGGCGAGAATGGTCAGGCGATCCCGCGCGCCATGAGCCCCGGCCGCGCGGCGCGCCGCCTCGGCGGTGCCGTCGTCGCTCTCGTCGTCGACAAGAATGATGTCGAAACGGCCGGGAAAATCCTGGGAAAAGAGCGAGGCGAGGCTCGTTTCGATCACATCCGCCTCATTGCGGGCGGGGACGATGGCGACGACGTAACTTCGCGTCGCCGCCTCGGCGTCGAGGGCCGCGAAGGCGCGGTCATGCTCCGTCAGCCGCCAGAAGCCTCCCCGCAGGGCGATGAGATAAAGCCAGACGAAAAGTCCGACGACGGAAATAAGGGTCGCGAGCATGGCGAATCGAATCGGATGCGCCATCCGGCGCAGGTCGGCCTTTTACCACTCGCGCTCAAGGCGGGCCAGCGCTCGCATTCACGGGCCGCCCATCCGCCTCATCCAGCCCTCCGGCGTCTTGACGTAGAAGCGCTTGACCGCCGCCCAGGCGATGCGATGCGCCGCCTCCTCCTGTCTGGGATCGCCCTCATGCGCCGCATAGGCGTGGTTGAACGCCTCGCGAAAAATGTCCTGCGCATGCCGCGGGAGCAGGCGCTGGAGATTTTCGGGAAGGTCGGCGTTGCTGGCGTAGGGCAGGGCGGCCTCGGCCTCCTTCAACGGCGTTAGAGCGCTTCCCGATCACATGGAATCATGTGATCGATAAGGAATCGCTCAAAACCAAAATATTGGAGCAAGGTTCTCATCGAAAAAGTCTGTCAACTTTTTCGGAACCTGCTCTAGGCGCTTGCGATCTCCGCGACGATGGCCTCGGCCGCCGCGCGGGGGTCGGCGGCGCGGGCGACGGGGCGGCCGACGACGAGATGGTCGGCGCCGGCCGCAATGGCTTCGCCCGGCGTCATGACCCGCTTCTGGTCGCCCTTGTCGGCGCCGGCGGGGCGCACGCCCGGCGTCACCAGCAGCATGTCGGGGCCGACGATCGGACGAATGGCGGCAAGCTCCAGCGGCGAGAGGATCAGCCCGTCGATCTTCGCCGCGCGCGCCTGTTCGGCGCGGCGCTGCACGAGATCGGCGACGCCCAATCCATAGCCCGCCTCTTTAAGGTCGGCGTCGTCATAGGAGGTCAGCACGGTGACGGCGAGGAGCTTCAGCCCGCTTGCCTCTGCGCCGAGGCGCGCCGCCGCCATGGTCTGGGGAAAGGCGTGGACGGTGAGAAAATCGACGCCGAGCTTCGCGATCTGGCGCGTCGCGCGCTCGACCGTGACGCCGATGTCATGGAGCTTCAGATCGAGAAAGATGCGCTTGCCGGCGGCCTTCAACTCGCGGGCGAGGTCGAAGCCGCCCGGCGCATAGGCGAGCTCCATGCCGATCTTATAGAAGGTGACGGCGTCGCCGAGCGTCGCGATCAGCGCGCGCGCCTCGGCGACGCTTTCGACGTCGAGCGCGACGATCAGCCGGTCGCGGATTTTGTCGCTCACCACCTGACGGGCTTGCCGGCGTGGCCGGCCTTGCGATAGCGCCATACGCGCGCCGGCGGAATATTGAGCATGATGGGCGCGGAGCCCTTGCCCACATAGGCGCCGCGGACGCCGCGCGCCTGCAGCGGCATTGGCGATTTGGTCAGCCCATATGTGAACTGGATGAAGAGCCCGTCGTCGCCCATCAGCTCGAAAGACTGATGCAGCAGCTCGACGCGGTCGCGTTCGGGGCGCACCAGAAGCGGCAGGCTCGAGACGACGGCCGCGATCTTGCCCTCGACCTTGCCCTCGAGCGTCGCCTTCAGCCCATAGGCGTCGCCCTGCACGATATGGACGCCGGGAAACCGTTCGCCGAGCAGGCGGCAGAAGCGGTTTTCATATTCGACGAGCACGAGACGCTCGGCGGGAATGCCGCGAGCGAGCAGCGCCTGCGTCACCGGCCCGGTGCCGGGGCCAAGTTCGATGATCGCTCCCTCGCGGTCGAGATCGACGAAGCCCGCCATCGCCTTTGCGAGCGCCTTGCCGGAGGGCGAGACGGCGCCGATGAGGCGCGGATTCTCGATCCATTGGCGGATGAAGCGGGCGTTGTCCGCGAGGCTCGCGTGCGCCCCATTGAGCTTATGTTTTTTTTGCAACAAGAGCGCCGCCCCCGGGTTGATAGGCGCAAACGGCCCCGATGAGCGGGGCCGCGCGCCCGATGATAGGGGAGCCGCGCGTCAAAAACAACGCAGGCGCGCCGCCGAACGCCCATGAGCGTCGACGCGCGTTCAGCCGCCGAAGAGGTCCTTCATCCGCGCGAAGAAGCCGGTTTCTTCAGGATGAGTATCATGGGAGGACTCCTCCTCGAATTCGCGGAGCAGCTCCTTCTGGCGCTTGGTGAGTTTTTGCGGCGTCTCGACGCTGATCTGCACATGCAGATCGCCATGATCGCGCCCGCGCAGCGTGGGCATGCCCTTGCCCCTCGACTTGATCTGGCGGCCCGACTGCGTCCCTTCGGGGATTTTGAGCGTCACCTCGGAGCCGTCGAGCGTATGGACCTGGATTTCGCCCCCGAGCGCCGCGCGCACCATGGAGATCGGCACGCGGCAATAAAGGTCCGCGCCGTCGCGCTGGAAGAAGGGATGCGGCTTCACCGAGAGGAAAATATAGAGATCGCCCGGCGGCCCGCCGCGCAGGCCCGCCTCGCCTTCGCCCGCGAGCCGGATGCGCGTGCCGTCTTCGACGCCGGGCGGCACATTGACGGAGAGTTCGCGCTCCACCGTCTTGCGCCCCGCGCCCGAGCAGGAGGGGCAGGGATCGTCGATGATCTCGCCGCGCCCCTGGCATGTCGGGCAGGTTCGCTCGATGGCGAAGAAGCCCTGCTGCGCGCGCACGCGGCCCATGCCGCCGCAGGTCGAGCAGGTCTTGGGCTTGGAGCCCTTTTTCGCGCCGGTGCCGGAACAGGCCTCGCAGGCGGCGGAGGTCGGAATATTCAGCGAGGCGGTCTTGCCGTGATAGGCCTCGTCGAGCGTGATCTCCATATTGTAGCGAAGATCCGAGCCGCGCTCGCGGCCGCCCGAGCGGCTGCGCCTTCCCATCACGTCGCCGAAGAGGTCCTCGAAGATGTCGGCCATGGAGGCGCCGAAGCCTTCGGTCGAGAAGCCCCCCACGCCGCCGGCCTGTTCGAAGGCGGCGTGCCCGTAACGGTCATAGGCGGCGCGCTTCTGGGGATCGCAGAGGCATTGATAGGCTTCGTTCAATTCCTTGAAGCGGGCCTCGGCCTCCCTGTCGCCGGGATGACGGTCGGGATGGCATTGCATCGCCGATTTGCGGAAGGCGATTTTCAAATCGACTTCCGTCACCGTGCGGCTGACGCCGAGAACTTCATAATAGTCGCGTTTGGACATTTTTCTTAATCTTCGAGCGGTTTTTCCGAAGCTCCGCCGATCCGCTCGCCCGCCGCTCCGTATATGGCTTCGAGAGGATTTAGCAACTCCGGGAGATCGATCAGCGCCGTTCGCCAGACGACGCCAAAGTCGAGTTCGACATATCCATGGGCGATGCGATTGCGCATGTCGATCATGCCCCGCCATGGAAGTTCGCCATGCGCCGCGGCGAAGGACGGATAGGATCGCGCGAGCCGGGTCGCGGCTTCGCCGATGATAATGAGTTCATGGCGACCGCCTGCTGCGTGCGGTTGTCGGCGAGAAACGCGTCTTCCGTCATGCCTTCGACATAGGATGTCGCGAGGCGAGCCGCTTCGAGAATTTGGTCGAGAAGCACGAAAACGTCGCCGTCCTTCATATCGGGACGGCCTCGGCGACGACTTTCGCTCTGATGCGTTTGGGAAGCTCAAGCGGCGTCAGGAGATCGACTTTCACGCCCAAAATCTCTTCCAACTCAGCATGGAGTCCGCCCAAATCGAGCAAAGTCGCATCGGGTAAAGCATCGACCAGAATGTCGATGTCGCTGCCTTCTTCGTCCTCGCCGTGCAGAACCGAGCCAAAGATGCGCGGGTTGGCCGCCCTGCGGCGGCTGACCGCCGCGCGCACGGCTTCCCGATTTCTTTCCAGCGCTGCGGAAGGCCGCATGCGTATCCCTCAACCCGTTCGTTCGCCTGAAGAAACGGCGGTCGGACCTATCTGAAACGCAACGGAACCCGGCGTTTTGCGCGCCGGGTTCCGGTTTCGCTACCGCATCGGGGCGGCCATCGCCAGCCCCGATTTACTTCTTGTCGTCGCCGACATCCTTGAATTCGGCGTCGATCACGTCGTCCTTCGGCGCCTCCGAGGCGCCGGCGCTGGAGGCGTCGGCCTGCTGCGCCTTGTACATCGCCTCGCCGAGCTTCATCGACGCCTGCGCCAATTCGTTGGCGCGGGCCTTGATCGCCTCGGCGTCCTCGCCTTCGATCGCGGTCTTCAAGGCGGCGATCGCCGCTTCGATCGCGCTCTTGTCGGCGGCCGAGACCTTGTCGCCGAATTCGGCGAGGGATTTCTCGGCGGCGTGGACCCCGGCCTCGCCATGGTTCTTGGCGTCGACCAATTCGCGGCGGATCTTGTCTTCCGCGGCGTGTGCCTCGGCGTCCTTGACCATCTTGTCGATGTCGGCGTCGCTGAGGCCGCCCGAGGCCTGGATGCGGATCTGCTGCTCCTTGTTCGTCGCCTTGTCTTTCGCCGTTACGTTGACGATGCCATTGGCGTCGATGTCGAAGGTCACTTCGATCTGCGGCATGCCGCGCGGCGCCGGCGGAATGCCGACGAGATCGAACTGGCCGAGCAGCTTATTGTCGGCGGCCATCTCGCGCTCGCCCTGGAAGACCCGGATGGTGACGGCGGTCTGATTGTCTTCGGCCGTCGAAAACACCTGGCTCTTCTTGGTCGGGATCGTCGTATTGCGGTCGATGAGGCGCGTGAACACGCCGCCGAGCGTCTCGATGCCGAGCGAGAGCGGCGTCACGTCGAGCAGCAGCACGTCCTTCACGTCGCCCTGCAGCACGCCCGCCTGCACCGCCGCGCCGATGGCGACGACTTCGTCCGGGTTGACGCCCTTATGCGGCTCCTTGCCGAAGAACTGTTTGACGACTTCCTGCACCTTCGGCATGCGGGTCATGCCGCCGACGAGCACCACTTCGCCGATCTCCGCCGCCGAGAGGCCGGCGTCCTTCAAGGCCTTGCGGCAGGGCTCGACCGTGCGCTGGATGAGATCGTCGACCAGCGTCTCGAATTTCGCGCGCGTCAGCTTCAAGGTGAGATGTTTCGGGCCCGTCGCGTCGGCGGTGATGTAAGGCAGATTGATCTCCGTCTGCGTCGCCGAGGAGAGTTCGATCTTGGCCTTTTCCGCCGCCTCCTTGAGGCGCTGCAGGGCGAGCTTGTCCTTGGTCAGGTCGATGCCCTGCTCCTTTTTGAACTCGCCCGCGAGATATTCGACGATGCGGTTGTCGAAGTCCTCGCCGCCGAGGAACGTGTCGCCGTTCGTCGACTTCACCTCGAAGACGCCGTCGCCGATTTCGAGGATCGACACGTCGAAGGTGCCGCCGCCAAGGTCATAGACCGCGATCGTGCCGGACTGTTTCTTGTCGAGGCCATAGGCAAGCGCCGCGGCGGTCGGCTCGTTGATGATGCGCAGCACTTCGAGCCCGGCGATCTTGCCGGCGTCCTTCGTGGCCTGGCGCTGGGCGTCGTTGAAATAGGCGGGAACGGTGATGACCGCCTGGGTGACGGTCTGGCCGAGATAGGACTCGGCCGTCTCCTTCATCTTTTGCAGAATGAAGGCTGAAATCTGCGAGGGCGAATATTGCTTGCCGGCGGCCTCCACCCAGGCGTCGCCGTTATTCGCCTTGACGATCTTATAGGGGACGAGGCCGATGTCCTTCTTGGTCATCGGGTCGTCGAAGGTGCGCCCGATCAGGCGCTTGATGGCGAAAAAGGTCTTGTCGGGATTCGTCACCGCCTGCCGTTTCGCCGGCTGGCCGACAAGGCGCTCGCCGTCGTCGGTGAAAGCCACGATCGAGGGCGTCGTGCGCGCGCCTTCGGCGTTTTCGATGACCTTGGGGCTCGACCCTTCCATCACGGCCACGCAGGAATTGGTCGTGCCGAGGTCGATGCCTATGATTTTGCCCATAATGTCTGTCCTTCCGCTGGCGAATCCGGACCCCGAAGCGGTCCGGCTCAAAAAGGCGAAGGACGGCGGCTCGCCATGAGCCCGCCGCGCGATCCCCGCCCATTCTCCCACAGATTGTGTTGCGCCTGCGCGGCCGCAAGAGCAGGCCGGATATAGAAGAAGGAATTGATTGCGACAAGGCGTCCGCGGTTGATGCCGCGAGATGCGGCCGCGTCGATCCTCGGGACTCTCCTCTCTTAAAAATGCCGGGTGCGCCATTGACGAAGTAGTGACGGCTGACGATTATTAAAAGTCGTCAGTCAAGAGCGGCGGCTCCCCCACGCCGCGCCTTTCCGGCCGGAGGCCCATGCGTCATCCTCGACTTTGGCCCGTTCTCGCCGCCGTCGCGACGCTCCTTTCCGCTTGCGAGCGAAAGGAGGCCGCGCGCGACTCTAGCGAGGGCCGCGCCGAGCGTCCGGTGCTGGTCGCGCCGGCCCGCTACGCCGCCCAGTCGCAGGCGCGCGAATTCGCCGCGACGATTCGCCCGCGCGTCGAATCGGACGCGGGGTTCCGCGTCGCCGGCAAGGTGATCAAGCGCTATGTCGAAGTGGGCCAGAAGGTGAAGCTCGGCGACCCTCTGGCGGCGCTCGACGAAAAGGATCTGCGCCTGCAATTGGAGCAGGCGGAGGCGGAGTTCGCGGCGGCGCGGATGGCGCAGACGCAGGCGCTGGCCGACGAAGGCCGCGCTTTTGAACTGCGCCGCAAGGGCTGGACCGCGCAAGCCGCGCTCGATCGCGCCCGCGCCGGCGCCGAAGAAGGCCGCGGCCGTTTCAAACGCGCCGAGCGCGCCGCGGAGCTCGCCCGCCATTCGCTCGACTACGCCACGCTGAGGTCCGACGCGGATGGCGTGGTGACGCAGACGCTGGTCGAGCCCGGACAGGTCGTGGCCGCCGGGCAGGCCGCTTTTCGCATCGCCCATGCGGGCGAGTTCGAAGCCGCGGTCGCCCTGCCGGAAGCCTTCGCCGCCGCGGCCGGCAAGGGCGAGGCGAAACTCACCCTCTGGTCGAAGCCCGGCGCCGTCTATCGGGCGAAGCTGCGAGAATTGAGCCCGGCCGCCGATCCGGTGACGCGCACCTTCGCCGCGCGCTTCTCCATCCTCGATCCCGACTCGGCGATCGCGCTCGGCATGAGCGCGACCTTGATCGTCTCCGCCTCCGACGCCGAGCCCGTCGTCAGCGTGCCGCTCTCGGCGCTCTACAATCAGGGGGCGGGGCCGGGGCTTTGGAAAGTCGACGAGGCTGGGAATCTGCAACTCGTCCCGGTCACGGTGGTGCGCTACGAAGCCGACGCCGCGCTCGTCGCCGGCGGCGTGAAGGAGGGCGACAATATCGTCGTTCTCGGCGTCCACAAGCTCGATCCAGGCATGAAAGTCCGCGTCGTCTCGCGGCAGGCGCTGTGAGGAGGCCGGCGTGTCGGGCCTGAATCTCTCGCGTTGGGCCGTGAAGCGGCCGACGCTGATGCTCTATCTGATGATCGCGATCAGCGTCACGGGCGCCTTCTCCTATATGCGGCTCGGGCGCGCGGAAGACCCGTCCTTCACCATCAAGGTCGCCAATGTCACCGCCTTCTGGCCGGGCGCGACGGCGACGGAGATGCGCGACCAGGTCGCCGATCTTCTGGAAAAGAAGCTCCAGGAGTTGCCCTTTCTCGAGAAGATCGAGACCTACGCCAAACCGGGCTTCCTTGCGATGCAGGTGGCCTTCAGGGACAACACGCCGCCAAAAGAGATTCCGCAGCTCTTTTACCAATTGCGCAAGAAGCTTGGCGACGTCGCGCCGCGCCTGCCGGCCGGCGTGCAGGGCCCGAACGTCAATGACGAATATGGCGACGTTGATACGGTGATGTATGCGGTGAGCGGCGAGGGCGCCGATTACCAAATCCTCGACAGAATCGTCGAAGCCTTGCGCCAGCGCCTGCTCGCCGTCCCCGACGTGGTCAAGGCGGACGTCTATGGCAAGCAGGAGCGCCGCATCTTCGTCGAATTCAGCGAGGCGAAGCTCGCAAGCCTCGCCGTTCAGCCGCAGGCGATCTTCGAATCGCTCGCCAAGCAGAACGCCGTCAATGACGCCGGCGTTTTCGAGACGTCCGCTAATCGCGTCCGCGTCCAGGCGACGAGCGACCTCAAGGGCGCCGACGCCATCGCCGCCATTCCCGTCGAGGCGAATGGCAAGGTGATCCGGCTCGGCGACATCGCCAATGTCCATGCGGGCTTCGAGGACCCGCCGAGCTTTCTCGCGCGCTTCAAGGCCGAGCCCGCGATTATCGTCGGCGTCGTCATGGCGAAGGGCGGCAACGTTCTCAAATTCGGAGAAAACATCGACGCGGCGGTCGAGGAGGTGCGCGCCAAGACGCCGATCGGCGTCGAGATCGACCAGATCGCCGACCAGCCGAAAGTCGTCGGCGAGGCGATCGGCGAATTCACCCGCTCCTTCCTCGAAGCTCTGGTGATCGTGCTCGGCGTCAGCTTTCTCTCGCTCGGCTTTCGCGCCGGCGTCATCGTCGCGCTCTCCGTGCCGCTCGTGCTCGCGATCGTCTTCATTTGCATGGGGCCGCTCGGAATCGATCTTCAGCGCATTTCGCTCGGCGCGCTCATCATCGCGCTCGGCCTTCTCGTCGACGACGCCATCATCGCCGTCGAGATGATGATGGTGAAAATGGAGCAGGGCTACGACCGCATCAAAGCCGCGACATTCGCCTGGGAGTCGACGGCCTTCCCGATGCTCACCGGCACGCTCATCACCGCGGCGGGTTTTCTGCCGGTCGGCTTCGCCAATTCGGGAGTGGGCGAATATACGAGCTCGATGTTCTGGGTGCTGCTCGTCGCGCTCCTAGCCTCCTGGGTCGTCGCGGTGATGTTCACGCCCTATCTCGGCGTGAAGCTCCTTCCCGATCTCGCCAAGCTCCATCCCCATCGCGATCCCGACGAAATTTACGAGACGCCTTTCTATCGCCGGCTGCGCGCGCTCGTCGCCTGGGCGGTCGATCGTCGCGGCCTCGTGATCGCGGGGGTCATCGGCGTCTTCGCGCTCGCCGTCGCCGGCTTCTTCGTCGTGCAGAAGCAATTCTTTCCCTATGCGGAGCGATTGGAGCTTTTCTTTCAGCTTCGGCTTCCCGAAGGCTCCTCGATCGGCGCTTCGCTCGAAGCCGCGAAGCAGGCGGAGGCGCTGCTTAAGGACGATCCCGACGCCGCCTTCTATACGAGCTATGTCGGACAGGGCCCGCCGCGTTTCTGGCTCGGCCTCAATCCGCAACTGCCGAACGAAGCCTATTCGGAGCTTGTGATCCTCGCCAAGGACATCGAGGCGCGCGAACGATTGAAGAAGAAGCTGGAGACGGCGATCGCCAATGGCGCGCTGCCGCAAGCGCGCGCCCGCGTCGACCGCTTCTCCTATGGGCCGCCGGTCGGCTTTCCGGTGCAGTTCCGCGTCGTCGGCGGCGATCCCGAGAAAGTGCGCGAAATCGCCTATCAGGTTCGCGACGTGATGCGCGGCGATCCGGGCGTCGACGATCCGCATCTCAATTGGAACGAGCAGACGCCGCGCGTGCGGCTCGTCATCGATCAGGATCGCGCCCGGCTTCTGGGGCTGACGCCGCAGGACATATCGAACCGGCTGAAACTCGCGATCTCGGGCGTGACCATCGCGACGCTGCGCGACGGCATAGATCAGGTCGAAGTGGTGGCGCGCGCCAATCCGCAGGAGCGCGGCGATCTTTCGCGGATCGGCGACATGGTGGTCTATGCGCGCGACGGCAAGGCGGTGACGGTCTCGCAGGTCGCCAAGATCGTCTATGAGCATGAAGAGCCGATCTTCTGGCGGCGCAACCGAGATATGAGCATCACCGTGCGCGCCGGCGTGAAGGACGGCGTGCAGGCGCCAGACGCGACGATGCGCATCTGGCCCCGGCTCGCGGACATCCGCGAGCGTCTGCCGCAAGGCTATCGCATCGATATGGGCGGCGCGATCGAGGAATCGAACAAGGGCAACGCTTCGATCTTCGCGGTCTTTCCGCTGGTCCTTCTGGCCATGTTGACCATCGCGATGCTGCAGCTCCAGAATTTCACCCGCGTCGCGCTTGTGATGATGAGCGCGCCGCTCGGCGTCATCGGCGCGTCGCTTGCGCTCAATCTCGCCCATGCGCCTTTCGGCTTCGTCGCGCTTCTCGGACTCATCGCGCTTTCGGGCATGGACATGCGCAATTCGATTATTCTCGTCGATCAGGTGCGTCAGGATCTGGAGCGGGGAGAAAATTATCGGGACGCCATCATCGGCGCGACTGTGCGGCGCGTGCGGCCCGTCGGGCTCACGGCGCTCGCCGCGATCCTCGCCATGATTCCGCTGGCGCGCTCCGCCTTCTGGGGGCCGATGGCGCTCACCATCATGGGCGGGCTTTTCGTCGCCACCTTCCTCACCGTGCTGTTTCTGCCCGCGCTCTACGCCATGTGGTTTCGTCGCCACCTCGGCGAGCGGCTGGCGGAGCCGCAACGCGCCGAGGCCGCGAATTTCGTCAATGGGCTCGCGAGGGGGCCCGCGCAATGAACGCGATGGGAGAAACGACGCCGAACGCGCGCGAAAACGAGCAGCGGGCGCGGATCGTCGCCACCGCCGAACGGCTCTTTCGCGAGATCGGCTTCCAGAAGACGACCGTCGCCGATATCGCGCGCGAATTGCGCATGTCGCCGGCCAATGTCTATCGCTTCTTTAGCGCGAAATCCGAGATCAACGCCGCCGTCGCGCGCCACCTTATGAGCGAGGTGGAGGCGGCGGCGCAAAAAATCGCCGATGGGCCGGGCTCGGCGACGGAGCGCCTGCGCGCGCTCATCGTCGCCAATGAGGCCATGAACGCCGAGCGCTATGTCGCTGATCGCAAACTTCACGACATGGTCGAGGCGGCGCTCGACGAAAACTGGCCGATCATCTCCGAGCATATCGACCGCATCGACGCGGCGATCGAGCGGATCGTGGTCTCCGGCATGGAGAGCGGCGAATTCGCTCCGGGCGACGCCAATCTCGCGGCCCGGCTCGTTCACGTCGCCTGCATTCGCTATTGCCATCCGCGGCTGATGGTCGAATGCGCCGACCATCCGACTCCGGAAAGCGCGCAGATGGTCGAATTTTGCATTGCGGCGCTGCGCGCGGGAATCCCCAGCCCTGATCCGTCAAAATCCTGAAGCGCGGCGCGAAACAATTCCGCCTATGCCTTTAACGCCCGCTTCGTATAGATTGGCGCGGGAAGGGCGATAGCGCAGGAAAGCAGGCTTGGGATGAAGGTCACTCTGGTTCAGATGAATTCGGTTAGCGACAAGGCGCTCAATCTCGCCAATGCGCGCGCCCTGATCGAGCGCGCGATTGTTCAGGAGCGCCCGGACTGGATCTGCCTGCCGGAGGTCTTCGATTTCATTGGCGGCTCGCGCGCCGAGAAATGGGAGGCGGCCGAAGAGCTGCCCGGCGGCCCGGCCTATGAAATGTGCAGCTCTCTCGCGCGCGAACATAAGGTCTTCATTCACGCCGGCTCCATCCTCGAAAAGGCGCCCGGCGAAGAGCGGCTGCACAACACCAGCGTCGCCTTCAACCGCGACGGCGAGGAGGTCGCCCGCTATCGCAAAATCCATATGTTCGACATCACCGCGCCCGACGGCGCGAAATATCACGAGAGCGCCGCCTTCAAGCCGGGCGATTCCGTCGTGACCTATGATTGCGAGGGCGTCACCGTCGGCTGCGCCATCTGCTACGATCTGCGCTTCTCCTATCTGTTCCAGGCGCTCGCCGACAAGGGCGCGGATCTTGTCGCGCTGCCGGCCGCCTTCACGCTCGTGACCGGCAAGGACCATTGGGAAGTGCTGTGCCGCGCCCGCGCCATCGAGATGCAGGCCTATCTCTGCGCGCCGGCGCAGACGGGGGCGCATAAGGCGGGCCATGAAACGCGGTTCACCTACGGCAATTCGCTGATCGCCGACCCCTGGGGCCAAGTGGTCGCCAAGGCGTCGGAAGGCCCGGGGCTCGTCTCGTCCTATGTCGACATTGAGCGCATCCGCAAGGTGCGGGCGATGATCCCTGTCGCCCAGCACAAGGTGAAACTGGCGGTCTGACGCGCGCGGCGCCGGGCCGCGGCCGGGCCTCTCGCCCTTGCATCTCCCTGATTTATGCGTACTATGTCCGCTATCGGCCCTAAACGCCCTGTTTATTGCCTTGTGATATTGCGAAAACTTCGAGGGGAACCGTGTTCCGCCAAGTCCCGACCAATCGATTCTTGGGCGCTCTTTCGGCATGGTAAGAAAGAGCGCGCCAGGAGGCACCCTGACACGCGCGGCGCTGCGAGAGGCCGTTTATGGCTGCTGCCCCGCGTTGTCGCGCGCCGAGGCGCGCAAGATTTTGGATGCCGCATTCGATGAGATCAGCGAAGCGCTGCTGCGCGGGGAATCCGTGAAATTGCGCTCATTCGGCACGTTCAACGTGCGCGCCAAGCGTCAGCGCGTCGGCCGCAATCCCAAGACGGGCGTCGAGGCGACGATCACGCCGCGCCGCGTCCTGACCTTCAAGGCCTCGCCCGTGCTCGTCGCCCATGTGAATGGCGACGCGGTCATTCCTGAAGAGGACTGAGTCCTCTATTATCCCCTGACCGATCTTCGCTGTCTGGCCCCGGCGCGATCGAAAAGCGCCGCGCTGGGCGGCTGTTCCGACAAGGTGAACGATGCAGAAATTAAGCGTGGCGGTCGCCGTCTTCGCGGTCCTGGCGGCGTTGGTCGGCGCGCATAAGGGGGCTTCCGACCTCTTCGTGCTCGCCGGCGCGGCGGCGCTTTGCGCCTATACGACCTGGCGCGCCGCCGACATCTCAAGCTATCTGAAAATCTTCGCGACGATCTTCTCGACCGAGACGGTCGTCTTCGGCCTCATCGGCCTCGCCGAGGCGGAAGGCCTGTGGCCGGCGGCGCTGAAGGACTATGCGCCGCCCCAAAGCATGCCGCTCACCGTCGCGGTGTTCTCGATCCTCGTTTACGCGGTCTCGCATATCCGCGTCGTCCGCGAAATGATGCGGATCACCGATTTTTATTTCGACTCCAAGGACCGCGGCGAGGGCCGGGTCTGGCCTCTCCCGCCTTTCGCCGCCCGCGAAAGCGCGATCGCGGTCGCCATGGTCGTCGTGCTGGTGCTCATCAATCAAGGACAGGTCGGCATCACGGTGCGGCTCTCCTTCTTCAACCGCGACTGGTTCAACGCGATTCAGGAGAAGAACGCGCCGGAGTTCTGGCGCCAGCTTTTCTTCGTGTTCACCCCCTGGGCCTTTGTTTATGTGGCCTCGGCGGTCATCGAATTCGTTCTGCAGTCGCTGCTCGTCATCCGCTGGCGGCGCTGGCTGACCGAACATTACATCGGACGTTGGCTCGGGACGCATACGCATTACGGCATGGCGCTCGCCGGCGGCGGCGCCGACAACCCCGACCAGCGCATCGCCGAGGACGTGAACCGCTTCATCAATGGCGCCGAGGAAGGCTATGGCGTCTATTCCTATACGATCCTCTTGATCGCGACCTTAAGTTCGCTCGTCTCCTTCTCCTATGTGCTGTGGGATCTTTCCGGCAATTATCCGCTGCCCGGAACCGACATCTATATTCCTGGCTTCCTATTCTGGGTGGTGCTGCTCTATGCGACGGTGGGCACGGCGGTGACGCATCTCATCGGCCGCTCGCTGACGGGCCTCTATTTCGAGCGGCAAAGGCGCGAGGCGGATTTCCGCTTCTCGCTCGCGCGCCTGCGCGAATATAGCGAGCAGGTCGCGCTTCTCGCCGGCGAAAGCGCCGAGCGCGGCTCGCTGTTGCAAAGATTTATGGGCATCATCGTCAACTATCTGGCGATCGTGCAGAAGCGCAAGCAATTGATGGTCTTCACCGCCACTTATGGCCAGATTTCGCCGATCATTCCCTATGTGATCACCGCGCCCTTTTATTTCGCCGGCCGCATCCAGCTCGGCGTGATGACGCAGACCGCGAGCGCCTTCGGGCGCGTTGAAGGCGCGCTGACCTTCTTCATCAACTATTATACCTCGCTCGCCAATTTCAAATCGGTGCTCGACCGTCTCACTTCCTTCGACGGGGCGATCGACTCCGCCCGCGCGCAAATCGTCAGAACGCGCATCGTCTCGCCGGCGGAGGGCGACGACATTCGCTTGCGCGAGGTGACGCTCTCGCTGCCGGACGGGAGAAGCATCGTCGCGATCGACGATCTGACGCTTTCGGCCGGTCAATCGACGCTGCTGTCGGGGCCATCGGGCTCGGGGAAATCCACGCTGTTTCGCGCCATCGCGGGGGTCTGGCCTTACGCCGTCGGAGAAGCGCTGACGCCGAAAGGCGCTCGGGTGATGCTCGCGCCGCAACGCCCCTATATTCCGATGGGTTCGCTCGCCGATGCGATCGTCTATCCCAGCGCCGGCGCCGATCATTCGCGCGCGGCTATGGAGGAGGCGCTGCGGGCGGCGAAACTCGCGCCTTTCATCTCCCGGCTCGACGAGGACAATCACTGGAGCCAGCGCCTTTCGGGCGGCGAGCAGCAGCGCGTCGCCATCGCCCGCGCTCTGCTTGCAAAGCCCGACTGGCTCTTTCTCGACGAAGCCACTTCGGCGCTCGACGAAGAACTCGAAGAGGAAATCTATTCGATGCTGCGCCAGCGCTTGCTGAAGACGACCATCGTCTCCATCGGCCATCGCTCCACGCTGCACGCCTTTCATGAGCGCCATATCGTCATGGAGCCCGCGGCGGGCGGCCTTTTCAGCCCGCGCGACAAAGTCCACGCGTGAGCGCGCCGGGGAAACAATCGGGCCGCGAGGGCGGGCGCTCGCTCAAGACCCGCGTCAAGACGGCGCGCAAGCGCTCGCTCGCCTCGACGCTGTGGCTGGAGCGCCAGCTCAACGACCCTTATGTCGCGCGCGCCAAGCGCGAGGGCTATCGCTCGCGCGCGGCCTATAAGCTCATCGAGATGGACGATCGCTATCGTCTCTTCAAGCCCGGCGGCCGCATCGTCGATCTCGGCGCCGCGCCCGGCGGCTGGTCGCAGGTCGCCGCCGCGCGCGTGAAGGCGAAGGAGGGAAAGGGCAGAGTCGTCGCCGTCGATCTTCTCGACATGGAGCTCGTCGCCGGCGTCGATTTCGCGGTGAAGGATTTCAACGACGAGGACGCGCCGGAATTCATCAAAGCGATGTTGGGCGGGGAGGCGGACGGCGTCATGTCCGACATGGCGGCGAACGCTACCGGCCATAGGGCGACGGATCATTTGCGCATCGTCGCGCTCGCCGAGCTTGCCGCCGATTTCGCTTGCGACATTCTCGCGCCGGGCGGCTTTTTCGTCGCCAAGGTGCTGCAAGGCGGCACCGAAGGCCAATTGCTCGCGCGGCTCAAGCGCGATTTTGCGAGCGTGCGCCATGTAAAGCCCGCGGCGAGCCGCGCCGATTCCGCCGAACTCTATGTGCTGGCGACGGGGTTTCGCGGCAGGCTGCGATGATCGTCGACGAGGCGCGCGCCATTGACGATGAGCAACCGCCGGCCGCGTCCTTGGCGTGAGCATTGACCCGCGCCGATCTGGCCATATTTCCCTTGTCGAGGGATTCTAAGAATTTGTTGCGTCGCCGTGAGGCGGGGGGAGGGTCGAGATGACCCTTATTGATATTTCAAGGCTTCGCGCATTGTTTTTGGCGAAGGCGGTCGTCTTGTCCAGCCTGGCGGGCGTTTGCGCGGCTCCGGAGTTCCACAGGGGCGCGGAAATCGTCCCCGACGAAGGGGGGACCGCCTCGAACTTGCAAGCTCTTCCGTCCAAGGCGAAATATTGCTCAGAGAGAGGCAAAGGGCTGGTCCAGATCGACGTATCCGAAAAATACGGGGAGGTTTGCGAACCGCCGGGCGAGACGGTTCTTGCGCGCGTAATCATTTGTCTCGTGCGCGGCATGGAAGCGGTGCTCACCCCCGGCTTGAACGGCGTCGCGTGCGCCGCTGCTTCTAGAGGCGCGTCCTTTCTCGATGCGCGTCCGCCGGGGGCGGACAAACCGCGCTCCGACCCTCCCGAACGCATAAAGGCCGAAGGGATTTGCTCCAACCCCCAGTCGGACATGCGAGTCTTACCAAGAGGATTTGTGAAGGAACTTGTCCGTGAAGCGAAGGATAGGGTCGACCCGAAAGGGGTGAGAATCATCGGCGCGATTTTTTGCGATGGGATCGATTTGTCCGGCCTGGATATTGCCTACACTCTCGCGTTAGATCGTTCGATCTTCAGATGCGCCAAGTCTACTGAATGCAGGCGCTCGCCTGTTGAGATCAGAAATTTTCGTACGAAAGGCGATTTATCCCTCGACGGCGTCGTCTCTTACGAGAGAATTCTAATAACGAGGGCTGAGATATCCGGCTCATTTTTTGCGCAACTCGCCTATATGCCCAAGCTCGTTATTTCCGATGCGACCATCATTGGGTCGGTCAGAATGAATGGCACGCTGTTTCGCGACGAACTGAGCGTCGAAAACGTGAAGGTGGCCGGTGATGTGGACGTGTCGTCGAGCTACTTCTCTCATTTCGCATTATTGAAGAATCAAATTGATGGTGCGCTCGATCTCACCAAGAGCCAGGCCCGATGCAGTTATGACATCCGAAAGAATGATATTGATGATGTCATCGGGGCGGAGTTTGGTTTTGGCGGCGTTCGATCTCTCTCCGCATTTGCGACTAAGGACGACGCCATTTTCGGCTTCAAGGATCCGGCCGCGAACGAGGTGAGCGCTTATGCAAGATACGCGAATCCCCGGTCGGAGCCGATTGCCAAGGACGAAGCCCGCTTCACAAAATGCGGCTCGCCCCGCTCAATCGATCCCGGTGTTTTCGTGTTTATCGACAATCACGTGGAACATTCGCTATGCGTGCGCGATTTCGGCTGGTTGACGGACGACAATGGTCGCTCGCGCGACAGCAATATTTATCTCAATGAAGATGTTGTCGACGGCGCCACCTGGCTCGATATCGTACGGGCGCCAGAGGCGGATAAGACGGTGGCGCCAGCGGATCGCATGCCGGTCTTAAGCATTTTCAATTTCGAAACGGGAACCCTCGTGCTGGATTTCGACGTCGTAGCAAAAGATATTGCGATAAGGGTGAACGGACTACATTTTAAGCGCGTGTATACAGCGAAGGACCGTTGTGAATCGGCGCTTTCTCCGCGATCAAGCGCTCGCCAGGCGCAGGCGATGAAGAGGACTGGCGGCAGGCGGTTTCCGCCAGACCTTGGGCTGCCCAGCGCCGATCAGGTCACGGCATGGGTAAAGAAAAACGAATTTTGGACAAAAAAGGACAGGTTTACGGGAACCCAGCCGTTCGCGGAGTTCATTGGCGTATTCGAAAAGGCCGGTGATCTCGAGGCGGCGCGAGAGCTCAAGATTAAAGCCGAGACCGCAGTGGTGGAGGCGAGACTGTGCAAGAACTGGGGCTTTCATTGCGATGGGCTCGACAGTTCCGATTGGAAGTCGGAGGAAGGCCTCCTCGCTCGGATGGAAGCGCGTATTGTTTCAATCATACAATATGTTCTTTGGTGGCTTGCCGATCACGGCTATCGACCAGAGGGTGTCATCAAATATGTAGCGCTGACCGTTGTAGCCTTCTGGCTTTTGCTCCAGCTCGTTCTGGGAGTTGTCGGCTACAGCGTCGACGAAGGGAAAGGCAAAGGCGAAGAGAGGCCGCCAAGGATCAAACCAATCAGCCTGATGTTTCTGCTTGGCAAGCTCATCCCCGCATACAACATTCGAGAGGAACACGCCAAGCGCACGACGTTCTATGTCCTGCCGACGGGGGCGCAGGACGTAACGTTTCCCTTCAGGCGATTCTTGAAGAATTGGGAAGTCTGCCGGGCTGATGTCAAGCAGCAGGACCAAGCTGAACTTTATATCGACGCATTGAGATTGCTGGGTTTGATATTCGCGATTTTTCTTGCTGCGGCGATCGCCAGACTGGTGCGGTAATGGTCGGGGCCGGTCTAGGGTTGTTTACTACCCGAGGGCGCTTTCCTTCTTCCCACGAGCTCCTCGCCGGCGCGCGGCGAGAGCGGCAGGAACTGCGTGACGGCGAGCGTGGAGATCGCCGCGACGAGATAGAACGCCCAGGTGAAATCCCCTGCTTGCAGCGCGCCGCCGCCGCGCAGCGCCCGCGCGCCTTCGAGCGCCGCGGCGCCGATGGCGACGCCCGTCGAGAGCGACAATTGCTGCGCGACCGAGGAGAAGCTCGTCGCGCGGCTCATCGCCTCGTGATCGACATTGGCGTAGGCGATGGCGTTGAGCGCGGTGAATTCGAGCGAGCGGAAGAAGCCGCCGACGAGCAGCACGCCCATGATGAGCCAATGCGGCGTGGTCGCCGAGAAGACCGCATTGGCGGCGAGGAAGCCAGCCGAAATAAGCGCATTGACGATGAGCACGCGGCGGAAGCTCAATATGCGCAGGATCGGCTGCGCCGTGGTTTTCATCAACATGGCGCCCGCCGCCGAGACGAAGGTCAAAAGGCCGGCCTCATAGGCGGAAAGGCCGAAACCCGCCTGCAGCAAAAGCGGCAGCAGAAAGGGCGTCGCGCCGAGCCCGATGCGAAACAGAAATCCGCCATAGACCGAGGCGCGAAAGGTCGGGATGCGCAAGAGCGCGAGATCAATGATCGGGTGAGGCGCGCGCCGGGCGTGGCGGACATAAGCGAAGAGCGCGGCGGCGCCGATCGCGATGATCGCCGTGACGACCGGCGCCGGCGCGAAGCCGCGGCCCGCGATGGTGAAGCCGAAAACGAGGCAGGAGAGGCCGACGCCGGACAGGATCGCGCCGCTCACATCGAGCGGCGGCGTGCGCTCTTCGCGCAGATCGGGAATGAAGCGCGTGACCAGCGCGACGCCAAGCGCGCCGATTGGCACATTGATCCAGAAAATATAGCGCCAGTGCAGATAGGTCGCGATGAAGCCGCCGATGGGCGGGCCGATCAACGGACCGATCAGCGCCGGAATGGTGAGATAGGCCATGGCGCGCACCAGTTCGTGACGCGGCGCGGTGCGCAGCAGCACGAGCCGACCGACCGGCGTCATCATCGCGCCGCCCAACCCCTGCACGATGCGCGCCGCGACGATCGTCGCGAGCGAGTTGGAAAGGCCGCATAGGATCGAGCCGATGGTGAAGACGACGATCGCTGTGCGAAAGACGCGCCTTGCGCCGAATTTGTCCGCCGCCCACCCCGAGAGCGGGATGAAAACGGCGAGCGAGAGGAGGTAAGAGGTGAGCGCGAGTTTGAGCGACACCGGGTCTTCGTGAAGATCGGCGGCCATCGCGGGCAGGGCGGTGGCGAGCACCGTGCCGTCGAGCTGCTCCATGAAGAGCGCGGTCGCGATGATGATCGGCGTCAGAAAATAGGACAATGCGCTCCACTCGTCATTACGCGACGCTTGGCGGCGAAGCGATCCTTATAGGGATATAGGACTCTGGATCGCTTTCCGCTCGTTTCGTGGGCGGCGACGATGACGTCCGGGGCGCGTTTCGCGTCAAATCAGCTTCAGCCCTCGAAAACTCGCATGGCCGTTGCGCCCGACGATGAGATGGTCGTGCACGACGATGCCGAAAGGCTGGGCGATGGCGGCGATGTCCTTCGTCATGCGGATGTCGGCGGCCGAAGGCGTCGGATCGCCGGAGGGATGGTTATGTGCGAGAATAAGCGCGGAAGCGCCGAGCTCCAGCGCGCGCCGCACGATTTCGCGCGGATAGACGGGCGTATGGTCGACCGTGCCGACGCCCTGCACCTCGTCGGCGATGAGCGCATTGCGCTTGTCGAGGAAGAGGATGCGGAACTGCTCGCGTTCGGCGAAGGCCATGGCCGTGCGGCAATAGTCGAGCACCTCCATGAAGGAAGAGAGCATGGGGCGCTTTTGCAGGGCGCCGCGCGTCAGGCGCCGCGCCGCCGCTTCGACGAGCTTGATTTCAACGATCGCGGCTTCGGTGAGCCCGTCGACCTCGCGCAGCCGCTCAGGCCTTGCGGCGACGGTTTCGGCATAGGAGCCAAAGCGCGCGATCAACGCTTTCGCGAGCGGCTTCACGTCGCGCCGGGCGATGGCGCGAAAGAGCAAAAGCTCCAGCATCTCATAGTCGGCGAGCGCGCCTTCGCCCGCCTCCATGAAGCGCTCGCGCAAACGCTGGCGGTGGCCGTGAAAATGCGGCGCGCTTTCGCGCAGGCCCGGGTCGTCTTCCGCCTCGGCCGTCTGCGCCTTCTTCATGCCGCCGCGCGCGAACCGGAAGGGTTGTCGAGTCCGGCGGGCGAGAGGGTGAAGACTTCCGCGCCCGTTTCCGTCACGCCGATCGAATGTTCGAATTGCGCCGAGAGCGAACGGTCGCGCGTCACGGCCGTCCAGCCGTCGGAGAGAATCTTCACTTGCGCGCGCCCGAGATTGATCATCGGCTCGATGGTGAAGAACATGCCGGGACGCAGCTCGACGCCCTGGCCCTTGACGCCGTAATGGAGAATGTTCGGCTCGTCATGGAAGACGCGGCCGAGCCCATGACCGCAGAAATCGCGCACCACCGAGCAGCGCTCGCCTTCGGCGTAGTGCTGGATCGCCGCGCCGATGTCGCCGGTGGTCGCGCCCGGCTTGACGGCGGCGACGCCGCGCATGAGCGATTCATAGGTCACGTCGATGAGGCGCTGGGCGCGGCGCGGAATCTCCCCCACGGCGAACATGCGGCTCGCGTCGCCGTGCCAGCCGTCGAGGATGAAGGTCACGTCTATATTGACGATGTCGCCCTCGCGCAGCGGCTTCATGTCCGGCACGCCGTGGCAGACGACGTGATTGATCGAGGTGCAGATGGACTTGCGATAGCCGCGATAGTCGAGCGGCGCCGGATAGGCGCCATGCGCCAAGGCGAAGTCGAAGACAAGATCGTCGAGCGCCTGCGTCGTCACGCCGGGCTTGACGTAGGGGACGAGCATGTCGAGCGCCTCCGCCGTCAGCCGCCCGGCGGCGCGCATGCCTTCGAAGTCCTGAGCGCCGTGCAGCTTGATATGGCCGCTTTTGCGCGAGGCGGGCGCAAGATGGGAGTCGATGAAGGTCATGGAACGCGGCCAGTCTTTTCGAAAAAGAGGGATTTGCCCGACAAGGTAATGGTTTGAGGCCGCAAAGCAAGGCTGGGCCGCCGCCGCATTCTGGATTCCCTTTAAGAAAGCGCGGCGGCCGCGGGCTTGGCGGCGCGCGGCGCACGGCGCCCGCCGCTCTCTTCGCGCCGGGGCTGGCGTTCGGCGCCGCTATGGTCATAATTGGCGCGGGAGGAGGCCGGCGAAATGGCCAGAGTGACGGCGGGCGACAGGCCGGCGAGCGCGGCGGTTCTGATCATCGGAGACGAAATTCTCTCCGGCCGCACGCAGGACGTGAACACGAGCTATATCGCCAATTATCTGGCGCAGATCGGCGTCGATCTGCGCGAGGCGCGCGTCGTGCCGGATAATGAGGAAGCGATCGTCGAGGCGCTGAACGCGCTGCGCGCGCGCTACACCTATGTGTTCACCACCGGCGGCATCGGCCCGACGCATGACGACATCACCGCCGACGCGGTCGCGCGGGCTTTCGGCGTCGAGATCGGCGAGGATCCGCGCGCCATCGCGCTGCTGCGGGAGCGCTTCTCGAAAGCCGAACTCAATCCGGCGCGCCGGCGCATGGCGCGCATCCCCAAGGGCGCGAATCTCATTTTCAATTCGGTCTCGCGGGCGCCGGGCTTCTGGATCGACAATGTGATCGTCATGGCCGGCGTTCCGACGATCATGCAGGCGATGATGGACGTCGTCGGCCCGCAGCTCGTAGGCGGCCCGCCCGTTCTCGTCGAGACCGTCGAGGCCGACGGCGTGCCGGAAGGGGCCTATGCGGCCCGGCTGGAGCAGATCGCGCGCGGCCATGAGGGCGTAAGCGTCGGCTCTTACCCTTCCTTCACCAGCGCCGGCATCCGCAATCAGATCGTCTTGCGCAGCCGCGACGCGGCGCTGCTCGCGAGCGCGACCGAGGCGGCCCGGACGATGATCGCGTCGCTCCAGAAGGAAAACGCCGGGTGAAGCTGTAATCGCAGGAGGCTTGAGAGATATGCAGGGCGCCGACAAGGCCTTTCCGGTCTCCTGGGACATGTTCCACCGCGACGCGCGGGCGCTCGCCTGGCGGCTCGCCGCCATCGGCGGATTTTCGGCGATCGTGGCGGTGACGCGCGGCGGCCTCGCGCCGGCGGCGGTGGTGGCGCGCGAACTCGGCATTCGCGTCGTCGAGACCGTGGGCGTCGGAAGCTATCACGAGGAGAACGAGCGGGGCGAGGTGCAGGTCCTAAAGCCCCTGACCGAGACGATTCTCGCGCGCCCCAGCGCCGAAGTGCTGATCATCGACGATCTCGTGGACACGGGCGCGACGGCGAAAGTCGTGCGCGACATGCTGCCCAAGGCGCATTTCGCCACGATCTACGCCAAGCCCCAGGGCCTGCCGATGGTCGATACTTTCATCACCGAGGTCTCGCAGGACACCTGGATTTTCTTTCCCTGGGACACGGGCCTTTCCTTCCAGGCGCCGATCGGCAGGCCGGACGCCAGGCCCGAAGGCCGGCGGAGACGGAGCCTATAATCCGCTTGGCGGCTTCGAGGGCGCGCCCCTATAAACGGGCGATCCGCGGGCGTGGCGAAACTGGTAGACGCAACGGACTTAAAATCCGTAGGGCCGCAAGGCCTGTGCCGGTTCGATTCCGGCCGCCCGCACCATTATTTCAATGATTTAGATGAAATCTTAGCGGACCGCTCGTCACTTGCCCAATGCGCTTGATCGACGCCGGGACGCGCGCCCTGGTCAGGCCTCTCACGCTCCCCAACCCTTCGTCGCGGCCGCGCGGGGTAAATTGGTATAAACCTCGCTAGGCGGAATCGGAGCAATAAGCTGGCCGAATACGCCGTTCAAATGCGCGAGCCGCTGGTCTGGGCGGGCGCGGGACGGACGAGTCGCAGAGCAGGATGGGGCGCAACCAGCCGGTCTCCGCGCATAGAAGGGACGGAACATGGAAGACATCGTGAAGAAGCTGACCTCGACCCTCGAGAAGCTGTACGGAGCGCTTGGGCTCGGGACCGCAATTGCGGTCGCGCTCTTGATCCTGCTGCACCATTCGGACATTTCGGCAGGCTATATCGGGCCGTTTTTCACTTTCTTGCATGTGATCTCCGGCGTTCTTTGGATCGGCTTGCTCTACTACTTCAATTTCGTTCAAATCCCGACGGCGCCAAAACTTCCGGCCGAACTGAAGCCGGCGATTGGGAAATTCATCGCGCCCGAAGCTTTGTTCTGGTTCCGCTGGGCGGCCGCCTCGACCGTCGCAACGGGTCTTATCATCTTCGCGAGCGGCGCGGCGGTCATCAATAACACGATCGTTATCGGCGCGATTCTCGGTCTCATCATGGCTTATAATGTTTGGTTCCTGATCTGGCCGAACCAGAAGATCGCGCTTGGCATCACGCCCGCCGACGATGCGGCGAAGGCGAAAAGCGCGCGCCTCGCGATGCTCGTTTCGCGCACGAACTTCGTCCTGTCGATCCCGATGCTCTATTGCATGGTGACGGCGCGGCTCGTGGGCTAGAGCGCGGCCTTTGTAACGCGAACTGAAGGGCCGGCGCGCAAGGAAGCGCCTGAGGGTTTTGCAGCGCAGGAGCGCCTATGGAAGGCGCCTATCGGCGCGCAATCGCTAGTTGGGAGATGTCCATGCGCGCCTGGCGTTTCATATTCGGGCTGATCGCGATCGCGCTTGCGCCGATCGCGCGCGCCGATAACTGCAACAACGCTCCCGATCAAACAAGCATGAACGAATGTTCGGCCAAGGCCTCTAAGCGGGCCGACGACGAACTCAACCTGCTCTATCAGCGGATCATGGGGCGCTTGAAAGAAGGGGGCGCAGATTGGGCCGATGCGCACACGGCTCTCGTCGCGGCGCAGCGCGCGTGGATCGCGTTTCGGGAGGCTGAATGCGCCTTCGTGGGCTCCAGCACGGCGGGCGGGACCATCGGCCCAACAATCGTCGCGTCTTGTCTGACCGATCTCACCAATGATCGCATCAACGACTTCAAGCGCTATCTCAAATGTAAGGAGGGCGACTTATCCTGTCCGTTGCCGCCAAAGTAGCAAGGTTTTTTATTCCTTCATTTCTCCCGCCAACCGGCTGTGGCGGCGACTGTAAAGAAAGTAAATCGCGAGTCCGATCGCCATCCAGATCGCGAAACGCACCCAGGCGATGGCGGGAAGCCGCGACAACAGCCACAATGAGAAGCCGACGCCCATCAGCGGCGTGAAAGGCACGAAAGGCGTGCGGAACGTGCGCGCCGCGTCCGGGCGCGTGCGCCGCAAGACGATGATCGCCGTGCAGATGACGACGAAGGCGGAGAGCGTGCCGATATTGACGAGCTCCGCCACCTCCTTGATCGGATAGAGCGCGGCGACGAGCGCGGTGAGCGCGCCGGCGATCAGCGTCGGCCGATGCGGCGTGCGAAAACGCGGATGGACCTGCGAAAACCACGCTGGCAGCAGCCCGTCGCGGCTCATCGCGAACCAGATGCGCGCGCAGGCGAGCAGGAAAGCGATCATGACGCTCGCGATCCCGGCGACCGCCGCGAGCGAGACGACGAAAGCGACCCAGCGCAGGCCGAGCGAAGCGAAGGCGGTCGCGACGGGCGCCGGATTGTCGAGCGTGTCGTAGCGCACGACGCCGGTGAGGACGAGCGACATGGCGACATAGAGCGCCAGCGCCACGGCGAGCGAGATCAGCACGGCGCGCGGCACGTCGCGCTGCGGCGCGCGCGCTTCTTCCGCCGCCGTCGTCAACGTGTCATAGCCGAAGACCGCGAAGAAGACGACCGCCGCGCCCTGGGCGACGCCCGAAAAGCCGAAGGGCATGAAGGGCGTCCAATTCTCGACGCGCACATAAGGAATGCCGGCGGCGATGACGAGCAGGACGGCGGCGATCTTGACGATCACCATCGCCGTATTGAAGCGCGCGCCGGTCTCGATGCGCAGCGTCAAGAGGCCCGCGACCCCGAGCGCGCCGAGCGCGGCGAAAAGATCGACGACGCGCCCGGCGCCGGTCGCCGGCGCGCCCGCCGCCCAATCGGGAAGACTGACGCCGAATTGCGCGATGAGCGCCTGCAGATAGGCCGACCAGCCGATCGCGACCACAGCGACGACGAGCGCATATTCGAGCAGCAGGTCCCAGCCGATGATCCAGGCGACGAGTTCGCCGAGCACGGCGTAGGAATAGGTGTAGGCGCTGCCGGCGACGGGGATCATGCCGGCGAATTCGGCGTAGGAGAGCGCCGCCGCCCCGCTCGCGACGCCGGCGATGAGAAAGGAAAGCGCGACCCCCGGCCCCGCCTGCGTCGCCGCGACGACCCCGGTGAGGACGAAAATGCCGACGCCGACGAGCCCGCCAAGGCCGATGCCGGCAAGCTGCCAGACGCCGAGCACGCGGCGAAAGCCGCCGGGCCGGTTGGCCTCGGCTTGCAGCTCCTCGATGGATTTGGCGCGCAGAAGCGGCGCAAGGCGGGCGGAAAGCGTCATGAACAACTCGTGAGAAGGTTTTCCGCCAAGCGGGCGGCCCGGCGGCCGTCCATAGGCGATCGGCGCGGCTGTGTCATGCGCCATAAAAAAAGAGCGGCCTTTCGCAAAGGCCGCTCTCTTCCTGCATGTATTGCGATGCTTTGAGAAACTATTTCGTCGCGGCTTCGAGATGCGTCAGCGCCTCTTCCGCGTGTTTGGTCGCGACGTCGGCGTGGTTCAGCTTGCCGTGCTCGATCGCCGCTTCGAGATGGGTGATGCCTTCCTTGGTATGGGGGTTGGCCTTCTCGGCTTCCGCCTCCTTGGCGTGCTTCAGCGCTTCTTCGGCGTGCTTCGTCAGCACGTCGGCGTGGCCCAGTTTGCCGTGCTCGATCGCTTCTTTCGTATGGGTGATCGCTTCCGTCAGATGATGCGCCGCGAAGGCCGGACCCTGCGCGAAGAAAGCCGCCGCGCCGAGCGCGAGAACGATGGCGAAAATTCTGCGGTTCATAGACATCTCCTCAGTTTGCTCCCTAAAACTCCGCCGCATAGTATGGATATGGGGGAGTCTGGCGAAGGATCGAGGGTTTTTAGCCAAGATCAAGCTCTTTTTCCCATAAATCATGGAGAATAATAGGCGAGGCGTTTCGCCGCGCCCGCGCCTGCCGGCTTGTCCGGGATCACTGGCGGTCCGCCGCGAAAAATTCGCAGCTTTCGCCAAATTCCGCGAGCCCACCCTCCAGGAAGGAGGCGAGAAGCGGAATCCCGAGCAGATAGGCCGAGGTCGGGCCTTCATGGCGCTGCCGGGCCTCTTTCACCGCCTCGTCCCATTCCTCGGCCGTAAATTCGCCGCGTCCCACCCAGGCCAGGGCGACAAGCTCGGCCTGTTCGTCCTCGTCCAGCGCGTCGATGAAGGAGGAGAGTTCGTTGCGGACCGTCGCAAAGGCTTCTTCGGTCAGCACGCTGACGAAGCCGTCGTCGGTGGCGTTGGAGGCGTCGGCGGGCATTCCTTCGTCTTCGCTTTCCAATTCGCGCGCCTTCACGACGATGAAACAGACCTTGTCGGTGTTGATGGTCGGCATGTTCGATCTCCGACTTAAAGTGGCGGCCAATGCTTGACCTTCGCCCTTGTCGGGCGCTCCCGCCCTTCGCATATATTGGCCGTCGGCGGAATGTGACCCGTCGACGCCGCTTTTTTTGGAGCAGGCCATGCGGGTCGGCGCGCCGAAGGAAATCAAGGACAATGAATATCGCGTCGGCCTGACGCCTTCCTCCGTCGCGGAACTGACCCAAGCGGGCCATGAGGTCTTCATCGAACGCGGGGCCGGGGAGGGGGCGGAGCTTTCCGACGCCGATTATATCGCGGCAGGCGGCGTTCTCCTCGACGGGCCGGCGGCCGTCTTCGCGCGCGCGGAGCTGATCGTGAAGGTGAAGGAGCCGCAGCCGCGCGAAATCGCGCTCCTGCGTCCGGATCAGGTCGTTTTCACCTATTTTCATCTCGCCGCCGACGCGCAATTGACGCGAAGCCTTATGGCGAGCGGCGCCCATTGCATCGCCTATGAAACGGTGACGGCGCCGGGCGGCGGCCTGCCGCTGCTCGCGCCCATGTCGGAGATCGCCGGGCGCCTCGCGCCGCAGATCGGCGCGCATTTTTTGGAAAAGCAGGCGGGCGGGCGCGGCGTTCTGCTCGCCGGCGCGCCGGGCGTGCCGCCGGCCGAAAC